>JAHIJU010000193.1 GCA_018898235.1 Actinomycetota bacterium
CCGATCGACGAGATCCGGGTGCCGGACAGCTCCTCCAGGCGCAGCACGTAGCGCTGGGCGTTGACCGGCAGCTCCTCGAACGTGCGGGCTGCGGTGATGTCCTCGGTCCACCCGTCCAGGTACTCGTACACCGGGCGGGCGTGGTGGAAGTCGGTCTGGCTGTCCGGCATCTCGTCGAACCGGCGCCCGGCCACGTCGTACGCCACCGCGACCGGGATCTTCGCCTTGCCGGTGAGCACGTCGAGCTTGGTGAGCACGATGTCGGTGAGGCCGTTCACGCGCGTCGCGTAGCGGACCACCACCGAGTCGTACCAGCCGGTGCGGCGCGGGCGGCCGGTCGTCGTGCCGTACTCGCCGCCGGCCTCGCGCAGCCAGGTGCCGTCCTCGTCGTGCAGCTCGGTGGGGAACGGGCCCTCGCCGACCCGGGTGGTGTACGCCTTGGCGACGGCGACCACGCGGTCGATGCGGGTCGGCCCGACGCCCGAGCCGGTGCACGCCCCGCCGGCCGTCGCCGAGGACGAGGTGACGAACGGGTACGTGCCATGGTCGATGTCGAGCATCGTCGCCTGGCCGGCCTCGAAGACCAGCGTCTTGCCGGCGTCCAGCGCGTTGTTGAGCACGAGCGGCGTGTCGGCGACGTAGGGGTGCAGCCGGTCGGCGTAGGCCAGCAGCTCCTCCATCGTCTCCTCGACGGTGACCGCGCGCCGGTTGTACACCTTCACCAGCATCGGGTTCTTCTGCGCGAGGGCCCCCTCGACCTTCTGGCGCAGGATGTCGACGTCGAACAGGTCCTGGACCCGGATGCCGATGCGGTTGATCTTGTCGGCGTACGTCGGGCCGATGCCGCGACCGGTGGTGCCGATGCGGCGGCTGCCGAGGAACCGCTCGGTCACCTTGTCCACCGTGCGGTTGTACCCGGCGATCACATGGGCCGACGACGAGACGAGCAGCCGGGAGGTGTCCACGCCCCGGGCGTCCAGGTCGTCGATCTCCCGGAACAGCACCTGCAGGTCGATCACGACGCCGTTGCCGATCACGGGGACCACGCCGGGCGACAGGATGCCGGAGGGCAGCAGGTGCAGCGCGTACCGCTCGCCGCCGACGACCACCGTGTGACCTGCGTTGTTGCCGCCGTTGAACTTCACCACGTAGTCGGTCGCGGAGCCGAGCTGATCGGTCGCCTTGCCCTTGCCCTCGTCGCCCCACTGCGCCCCGAGCACCACAACGGCCGGCATCGTGCAACCTTCCTACGGCTGCCGTCGACGACGTTCCGGTGCCCGCCGGCAGGCTGCGCGCACCAGGTGAGGATATCGGACGGGCCGGTCGGCTCATCCGCCGAGCGCACCCGGGCGCGGCGCCCTACAGTCGGGTGGTCCAAGAATCGGGAGCGTGAGTAGGCGGCATGATCGAGATCGCCACGTCCACGACCTCGGCGACCGTGGTCGTGACCGGTGACCTCGACCTGGCCGAACGTGACCAGTTCCCGGAGATCGCCTCCCGGGTCGTGGGTCTGCGCCGTCAGCTGCTCGTCATCGACATGTGCCGCACGACGTTCCTCGACTCGACCGGTGCGGCCTTCCTCATCTCGTTGGCCGACTCCTCACGTCGGCGCGGTGGGGCCACCGTGCTGCGCGGTGCGGCCTCCCGCGACCTGTTCGTGCTCGAGGTCTGCGGTGCGCTCGACCTGTTCCGCATCGACGAGGTGCACCGCTGCCCCTCGACCGCGCCGCAGGACGAACCCGCGCGCTGACGGTCGGGCGGTCCCGCCGGCCGGTCAGCCGTCCGGCTGTCCCTCGCGCACCTTGGCCCAGACCACCTTGCCCTCGTGCGACGAGTGCCAGCCCCAGTCCGCGAGCTCCTCGACGATCTTCATCCCGAACCCGCCGACCCGACCGGGGTGCCCGTCCGTGCTCACGGGCGGCGCCGGGTTCGCATCCTCCACCTCGATCCGCAGGCCTTCGCCGGTGTCGTAGAGCTGGAGCGACACGTGACCCCAGCCGTGGGTGACGGCGTTCGCGACCAGCTCGGACACGACCAGCTCGGCGGTCCGGGCGGCGGGCAGGTCCCAGGCGGCGCAGGTGCGCAGCACGGCCTGCCGGGCGATCCGGATCGAGCCTGGACTGCTCGTCAGCATCCAGCGCCGGCGCCGGGGGCTGGACGAACCCGCGAGCACCCCGTCCGCCGTCGGCACCCGGACCACGACGACGGCGACGTCGTCCTCGGCCACCTGGACGAGCCGGGCCAGCAGGTCCTCGCCGATCCCGGCCGCGTCGGTGGCGGCGATCTTCCGCGCCGCCTCGGCCAACGTCGCGAGCCCGTCGCGCAGCGCGCGGTCGCGCCGCTCCACCAGGCCGTCGGTGAAGTAGACGAGCGCATCCCCGGGCACGAGGTCGATGCCGTCGGCGTTCCGGTTCGCGTCGCCGAAGCCGATGAGCGGTCCGAGCGCCCCTTCGAGGAACTGCGTGGCGCCCCCCCGCAGCAGCAGCACCGGCAGGTGGCCCGCGCGGGAGTACTCCATCCGCCACCCGGTGCTCGTGCGGCTGAGCGTGCTGTAGACCACGCCGGCCGCGCGCGGCACGCTCATCCCGGCCACCAGCTGGTCGACCCGGGCGAGGACGGCCGCCGGTTCGACGACGTCGAAGGCGTAGGCGCGCACCACTGACCGCAGCTGGCCCATCGTCGCGGCGGCCTCCATGTCATGGCCGACGACGTCGCCGATCACCACCCCGGCGATGGTCGGCCCGATCGGCATGATGTCGTACCAGTCGCCGCCGATCTGTGAGGTCTGCTCGCTGGGGGCGTAGTACGTCCACACGTCCAGGCCGTCGATCTGTGCCTGCTGCGGCAGCATCGCCCGCTGCATGGTCTCGGCCTGCAGCCGCTGGCGCTCGTACAGCCAGATGTTCTCCAGCACCGTCCCGACCCGGCGCGCGCACAGGCGCAGGACGGTGAGGGTCTCCTCGTCCAGC
>JAHIJU010000194.1 GCA_018898235.1 Actinomycetota bacterium
AGGGAGGTCCCGGGCATTGTCCGCTACGGTGACTGTCAGTGGCCGGCCGAACGCCGGATCGGGCCCGCACGATGCGAAGAGGTGAGCGACGATGGCCCTGCTGACCGCAGACGACGTCCTGAACAAGAAGTTCCAAGCAACAAAGTTCCGTGACGGGTACGACCAGGACGAGGTGGACGACTTCCTCGACGAGGTCGTCACCACGCTCAACGAGCTGCAGACCGAGAACGACGAGCTCACGAACAAGCTGGCGGCTGCCGAACGGCGGATCGCCGAGCTGAGCCGCGGGGGTGGCGCCGACATCGTCGCCGAGCCGGTCGCGATCTCGGCACCCGAGCCGGTCTTCGCCCCGCCGGTGCCGGCGACGCCGGAGCCGGTCGTGGCCCCGGTCGCGGCGAGCGAGCCGGAGTCCGCCACCGGGATGCTGGCGCTCGCGCAGAAGCTGCACGACGACTATGTGCGCAGCGGCCAGACCGAGGGTGAGCGGGTGGTCAGCGAGGCGCGTTCGCGTGCCGAGCAGATCGTGCACGAGGCCGAGGAGACCTCGAGCCGGACCTTGGCCCAGCTCGAGCAGGAGCGTTCGCTGCTGGAGCGCAAGATCGACGAGCTGCGGGTGTTCGAGCGCGACTACCGGACGCGTCTGAAGAGCTACCTGGAGAACCTGCTCGGCGACCTGGACAACCGGGGCAACGCGCTGCCGCCGCGTTCGGCCGGCCAGGACCTGCCCAGCCTCTGAGCTTCGCACGCATGTGACCGCCCGGGTTTCGCCGACCGGGCGGTCATCTGCTGCCCGGGCACGGTGCCGGGCGCGTGTCGGGTTGTCGCACCCGGCACGGCCGCATACAGTCGCGTGACCTCGAGCAAGGGAGCCCTAGATGACGGACGCCTCCGGCGGCACGATCGCCCCTGACGTGCGGATCGCCGTGGATGATCTCCGGGTCCGCGCCGGCGAGGAGCCGTGGACCGCGGACGAGCTCAAGGATGTCGCACGCGACCTGGCTGCCGATGCCGATCGTCTGCAGGCCGAGCTCGAGCAGGCCGACGCGGGCCTGACCGACCTGCTGCGCAACTCGGGCGACGGCGCAGGCGACGACCAGGCGGACTCGGGCTCCTCGGCGCTCGAGCGCGAGCACGAGCTGACCCTCGTGAACAACACCCGCGACCTGCTGCAGCAGACCCAGCACGCCCTCGATCGCATTCGCTCCGGCACCTACGGCCTGTGCGAGTCGTGCGGTGAACCGGTCGGCAAGGCGCGTCTGCAGGCGTTCCCGCGGGCGAACCTGTGTGTGGAGTGCAAGCAGCGCGAAGAGCGGCGCTGAGCGCCCCGTAGACTCCCGGGGTGCCCGAGCCGACGCCCGAATCGCCCGACGAGGCACGCGTGCCCGCGACCGCTGGACGGCGCGGCCTGATGATCGTGCTGGCCGTCGCGGTCGCCGTGGCCGCCGCCGACCAGCTGTCGAAGGCCTGGGCCCTGGCCGCTCTCGAACCGGGTGCGCGTCGCCCGCTGCTCGGCTCGGCCCTCGGCCTGCAGCTCATCTCGAACCCGGGGGCGGCGCTGTCGATCGCCACCGGGATGACGTGGGTGCTCACGGTCGTGGCGGTCGTGGTGGTCGTGGTGGTCGTCCGGACAGCGCGACGGCTCGGCTCGGGGGCCTGGGCCCTGACCCTCGGCCTGCTGCTCGGCGGTGCGGTCGGCAACCTCATCGACCGGCTGATCCGCGAACCTGGTCCGTTGCGGGGCGAGGTGGTCGACTTCATCGCCTACGGCCAGCTGTTCATCGGCAACGTGGCCGACATCGCGATCGTCGTGGCCGCGGGCCTGGCGATGGTGCTGGTCGCCCGGGGTGTGCGGTTGGACGGTGCCCGAGAGGTCGCCGCGGGCGCCGATGCCTGAGCTGCGGTCCCTGCCGGTGCCCGACGGCCTGGCCGGTGAGCGGGTCGACGCCGCTCTCGCCCGGCTGCTGGGCGTCTCACGGTCGCGGGCGGCCGAGCTGGCGGGCGCCGGGGCCGTCGAGGTCGACGGGCGCCCGGTGGGCAAGTCGGACCGGTTGGTGGCCGGTGCCTGGCTCGAGGTGAGCCTGCCGGATCCGGTGGTGGCGGTGGACGCCGACCCGGTGGCGGTGCCGGGGATGCTCGTCGTGCACGACGACGACGACGTCGTGGTCGTGGACAAGCCGGTGGGGGTCGCCGCGCACCCGTCGCCCGGCTGGACCGGACCGACCGTGGTCGGGGCGTTGGCTGCCGCGGGGTTCCGGGTCTCGACCTCGGGCGCGGCCGAACGCCAGGGCATCGTGCACCGGCTCGACGTCGGGACCTCGGGGCTCATGGTGGTCGCCAAGAGCGAGCGCGCCTACACCTCGCTGAAGCGGGCGTTCAAGGAGCGGACGGTCGACAAGGTCTACCACGCCCTCGCCCAGGGGCACCCTGAGCCGAGCACCGGGACCATCGACGCGCCGATCGGTCGGCACCCGTCCTCGGACTGGAAGTTCGCCGTCGTCGCGGACGGCAAACCCTCGGTGACGCACTACGAGCTGATCGAGGCGATGCCGGCGGCGTCCCTGGTCGAGGTGCACCTGGAGACCGGGCGCACCCATCAGATCCGGGTGCACTTCTCGGCACTGCGCCATCCGCTGGTGGGCGATGTCACGTACGGCGCCGATCCGGTGCTCGCGGCCCGTGTCGGGCTGTCGCGTCAGTGGCTGCACGCCGTGCGACTGGGGTTCGAGCATCCGGGGTCGGGGCAGTGGCTGGAGCTCACGAGCGAGCCGCCGGCGGACCTCGCGCACGCGCTCGACGTGCTGCGCGAGGGCTGGCGCTGAACCGCCCGCTCACCGCGGCGCGGGCCCGGCCCTCGGCTCCGGCTGTCGGTGCCGCGACGTAGGATCGCGGCCATGGCTGCAGGCGACGGATCCGGTTTCGTCCACCTGCACGCACACTCCGACCACTCGATGCTGGACGGTGCCGCCCGGGTTCCCGAGATGCTCGCCGAGGCCAAACGGCTGGGGCAGCGGGCGATGGCCCTCACCGACCACGGGTACCTGTTCGGGGCCTTCGAGTTCTGGTCGAAGGCGCGGGCGCTGGACATCAAGCCCATCGTCGGGCTGGAGGCCTACGTCACGCCGGGCACCAGCCGGTTCGACCGCACCCTGGTCCGCTGGGGCGAGGCGAGCCAGGCCTCCGACGACGTGTCGGCCCGCGGCGCGTACACCCACCTCACGCTGCTGTCCCGGACCACCGAGGGGATGCACAACCTGTTCCGGCTGGGCTCGTACGCCTCGCTGGACGGGCAGATGGGCAAGTGGCCGCGGATGGACCGCGAGCTGCTCGAGCGCTACCACACCGGGCTCATCGTGATGACGGGCTGCCCGTCGGGCGAGGTGCAGACGCGGTTGCGGCTGGGCCAGTTCGACGAGGCTCTGCGCGCGGCGGCCGAGCTGCGGGACATCTTCGGGGCCGATTCGTTCTACGTCGAGCTCATGAACCACGGCCTGGACCTGGAGAAGCGGGTGCTGCCCGGGCTGCTGGAGATCGCCAAGCGGCTCAACGCCCCCGTCGTGGCGACCAACGACCTGCACTACACGCGTGAGGAGGACCACCACTCCCACGAGGCGCTGCTGGCCGTGCAGTCCGGCGCCACGCTCGACGAACCGACGTACGACCAGGGCGGGAACCGGTTCGCGCTGTCCGGGCACGGGTACTTCGTGCAGTCCGAGGAGCAGATGCGCCGGCTGTGGACCGAGCTGCCGGAGGCCTGCGACAACACCCTCGCGATCGCCGAGCAGTGCGAGGTGTCGTTCACCACGGGCGTCAACTACATGCCCGCGTTCGAGGTGCCGGCCGGGGAGAGCGAGGACTCCTGGTTCATCAAGGAGGTCGAGACCGGGCTGGCCCGCCGCTACCCCGCGGGGGTGCCCGACGCGGTGCGCACGCAGGCCGAGTACGAGACGGGGGTCATCACCCAGCTCGGCTTCTCCGGGTACTTCCTCGTCGTGGCCGACTTCATCAACTGGGCCAAGTCCCAGGGCATCCGCGTCGGGCCGGGCCGTGGTTCGGCGGCCGGGTCGATGGACTCCTACGCGATGGGGATCACCGAGCTCGACCCGCTCGAGCACGGTCTGATCTTCGAGCGGTTCCTCAACCCCGAGCGGATCAGCTGGCCCGACGTCGACGTCGACTTCGACGAGCGCCGCCGCGGCGAGGTCATCAAGTACGTGACCGACAAGTACGGGGCCGACAAGGTCTCGCAGATCGTCACCTACGGCACCATCAAGGCCAAGCAGGCCCTCAAGGACGCCTCCCGGGTGCTCGGACTCCCGTTCGCGATGGGGGAGAAGCTCACCAAGGCCATGCCGCCCGCCGTGATGGGCAAGGACATCTCGTTGACCGGGATGTTCGACGAGAAGAACGACCGCTACGCCGAGGCCGACGAGTTCCGGAAGGTCGTCGCGGCCGACCCGGAGGCCCAGCGGGTGCTGGAGACGGCGCGCGGCCTCGAAGGGATCAAGCGGCAGTGGGGGGTGCACGCCGCGGGCGTCATCATGTCGAGCAAGTCCCTCGTCGACGTCGTGCCGATCATGAAGCGCCCGTCCGACGGGGCGATCATCACCCAGTTCGACCAGCCGTCCTCGGAGGCCCTCGGGCTGATCAAGATGGACTTCCTGGGCCTGCGCAACCTCACGACCCTGGACGACGCGTTGGCGAACATCGTCGCGAACGGCAAGGAGCCGCTCGAGATCGAGAAGGTCTCGCTCACCGACCAGGCCACCTACGACCTGCTCGCGCGCGGCGACACCCTCGGGGTGTTCCAGCTCGACGGCGGGCCGATGCGGGCCCTGCTGCGCCAGATGCGTCCGGACAACTTCGAGGACGTGTCGGCCGTCATCGCGCTGTACCGGCCGGGCCCGATGGGCATGAACTCGCACATCAACTACGCGCTGCGCAAGAACGGCCTGCAGGAGGTGACGCCGATCCACCCCGAGCTGGCCGAACCGCTCGCGGAGATCCTGGACGGCACGTACGGCCTCATCGTCTACCAGGAGCAGGTGCAGCGCGCCGCGCAGAAGCTGGCCGGCTACAGCCTGGGCCAGGCCGACCTGCTGCGCCGGGCGATGGGCAAGAAGAAGAAGGAGATCCTGGAGAAGGAGTTCGTCCCCTTCCAGGCCGGCTGCCGCGAGCGCGGCTACTCCGACGAGGCGATCACGGCCGTGTGGGAGACCCTCGTGCCGTTCGCCGGCTACGCCTTCAACAAGGCGCACTCGGCGGCCTACGGCGTGGTCTCGTACTGGACCGCCTTCCTCAAGGCGAACTACCCGGTCGAGTACATGGCGGCCCTGCTCACCTCGGTCAAGGACGACAAGGACAAGTCGGCCCTGTACCTGGGGGAGTGCCGGCACATGGGCATCAAGGTGCTGCCGCCGGACGTGAACGCCTCCTCCGCGTTGTTCACCGCTGTCGGTCCCGACATCCGGTTCGGGCTCACGGCCGTACGCAACGTCGGGGCCAACGTGGTGGACGCGATCGTCGCGGCGCGTGAGGCCAAGGGGGCGTTCACCTCGTTCACCGACTTCCTGGAGAAGGTCCCGGCCGTGGTCTGCAACAAGCGGACCATCGAGTCGCTGGTCAAGGCG
>JAHIJU010000195.1 GCA_018898235.1 Actinomycetota bacterium
GAGGACGGGATCGTCAGCGTCGACGCCGACAAGTGCGTCGGCTGCCGGTACTGCGAGTGGGCCTGCCCCTACTCGGCACCGCAGTTCAACGCGGCGTCCGGGGTCATGACCAAGTGCAACTTCTGTGCCGACTACCTCGCCGAGGGCAAGGACCCCGCCTGCGTGGCGGCCTGCCCGAGCCGGGTGCTCACGTTCGGTGAGATCGACGACCTCCGCGAGACCTACGGCACCGTCGATGACGTCGAACCGCTGCCCGACCCCTCGATCACCAAGCCCAACCTCGTCATCACACCCCACCGTGACGCCCAGCGCAGCGGTCTGGGTACCGGTGCGATCGCGAACCCCGAGGAGATCTGATGCATGTCGCCGAATGGCCGCTCGTGGTCTTCACGCTGCTGGCGCAGATGTCGGTCGGGTCCTTCGTGGTCCTCGGGGCGGTGCAGCTGCTGGCACGGGGCAAGGCGGACACCGCCGCCGTGGAGAAGCTGAGCAACCCGGCGCTCTACGCGATCGGACCGGTGATGGTGCTGGCGATGGTTGCCAGCCTGTTCCACCTGGGCAGCCCGCTGCACGCGATCAACGTGCTCAACCACCTCGGGTCGAGCTGGCTGAGCCGCGAGATCCTGTTCGGCGTCCTGTTCGCCGGGCTGGGTGCGGTGTTCGCCGCCTGCCAGTGGTTCGGGTGGCTGACACCGATCGCCCGGCAGGTCCTCGCGGGGGTCACCGCGCTGGTCGGCCTGGTGCTGGTCTGGGTGATGTCCAACGTGTACCTGCTGCCCACGGTCCCGGCCTGGGACACGGTCGCGACCCCGATCTCGTTCTTCACCACCACGTTGCTCCTCGGGGCGCTCGCGGTGGGCGCGGCCTTCGTCGGTCTGCTGACCTGGCGCAAGAGCCGCAACACCGAGGTCGACGAGCAGCTGATCGAGCTGGTGCGCAGCAGCCTGCGGGTGATCGGAGTCGCGTCGATCGTCCTGGTCGGGGTCGAGTTCGTGGTGCTGCCGACCTATGTCCTCGGCCTGGCCACCTCCGACCAGGCCGCGGCGACCCAGTCCGCGCACGCCCTGCTCGTCGGCGGCGGCGTGGCCTTCGTGGTCCGTCTGGTGCTGGCGTTCCTCGGCGCCGGGCTTCTCGGCTTCCTGCTGTACCGGGCCGCGTCGAGCCGTCGGGACTCGATGATGTTCGCCATCGCGGTCTCGGCCTTCGCCCTGGTGCTCGTGTCCGAGTCGATCGGGAGGATCCTGTTCTACGACAGTCTCTTCCGCGTCGGTATGTGAGGTGCTCGTGCAACAGCCGGTCATAGCCGAGTCCGTCGCCGACCGGTTGGACGGACTCGCCGGCGCCTGCAGCCTGCTCGCCCGGACGTTCCTGGCCGCGCCCGACGACGACCTGGTCGCGCGTCTGGCCGAGCCGGGAACTCTCGGGCAGTGGCCGATGGTCCGCGACCCCCTCACCGTCCAGGGCATCGGGTCCCTGACGGCGGGGGTGGCGGCGCCCCTGGACGTTCTGGTGCGGGACTACTCGGCCCTGTTCGTGATCCCGCCGTTGCCGGCGGTGCCGTGGGAATCGGTGTACCGCTCACGTGAGCGGTTGGTCTTCGAGAAGGAGACCTTCGACGTCCGTCGCGCCTACTCCGCGTTCGGCCTGCGCGCCCCGATGCTCAACCGCGAGCCGGACGACCACATCGGCCTGGAGCTCAGCTTCGTCGCGCACCTGTCGGTCGCGGCGCTGGACGCGGTCGAGCTGGGGGACCGGGAGGAGGCGCAGCGGGCCCTGGTCGCCCAGCAGGACTTCCTGCGCGACCACCTGCTGACCTGGGCACCGCAGTTCACGGCCTGTGTCCGGGAGAACGCGACGACCGACTTCTACCGGGGCGTCGCGGACCTGTGCGAGGCAACTCTCTGGCAGGCAGCGGAGCTGTTCGAGGCATGAGCGCCGGCAGCCGGGTCGAGGCACTGGTGACCTGGGTCGCCACGCAACCCGATCCGGTGCGGCTCGAGCTGGTGTGTGCCGAGCACCCCGACCCGCGGGCCGGTGACCGCGACCAGACCGTGGTCAGGCTGGACACCTGTCTGTCCGGGCTCGCCTGGGCCGTGCTGCTGGAGCTGGTCGTGGTCAGCGCCCACGTCGAGCTTCGGCTCGACGGGTGCACCGACCCGGACGGGGCGCGGGCGGTCGTGACCGAGGTGCTGGCCGCCGCTGCGGGTGACCGGCTGACGGTGCGCGCGGACCCGCCCCGGGGGCGCCGCCGGGACGTGCTCGTCCTGGGCGCCCTGCCGGTCTCCCGTCGGGTGCTGCTGGGGCTCGGCTCGACGCGTGCCGTCGTCGACCGTCCGCCGCTCGAACGGGAGCGGGTCCGCCAGGGGCTGCTCTCGCTCGGACCGGCGGACCGGTACGCGGGTATGGCGGCGCCGAGTGCCGATCTGACGGCCGAGGGGTGCACGTTCTGCGGGGTCTGCGCCCGGGCGTGCCCGGCCGAGGCCCTGCAGGTGACCGTCCTGGCGGGCGAGGTCAAGCTGGTGCACCGGCCGTCGTCCTGCCTGGACTGCGGCGCCTGCACCGACCTGTGTCCGGGGCAGGTGCTGGTCCGGCGTGGTGCGGTGGACTGGGCCGGGGTGCTCGACCCGGCGCCTGTGGCGCTCGCCGCTGGCCGGGCGGGCGTCTGTCGGCGCTGCGGGGGTGCCGTGGCCGCTGCGGGCGGCCCGACCGGCGAGCTGGTGTGCGATGTGTGCGCCTATCGTCGTTCCCACCCGTTCGGCAGCCGGGTCATGGGACCGTCGGCTCCGGCCGGACGGCCGAACGCGCGTCCTGCCGCCGATCCGCGGCTGGACAGGTACGTCGATCATGGAGGTGTGCGATGAGTGAGCTCGACGTCTGGCTGGGACAGGTGACGACGGCGCTGGACCTGGCGCCGGAGGTCGTGGCCGAGGTCACCGGGCCGGTCCTGGACATCGTGCGTGACATCGCGCACGACGTGGTGCGCCCGGGCGCCCCGATGACGGCGTTCCTCATCGGGTTGGCGGCCGGCGCCGGGGACGGCGACGCCGCTGCCGTGCGCGACCGTCTGGCGCAGGTGGCCACCCTGGTCGACGCCTGGCGCGCGGAGCACCCGGCGGACTGATCGCCCGCTCAGCCGCCCGCGAACGGCGGGAGCACATCGACGCCGCGGTGACCGTCCAGCGGGGTCGACGGATCGCGTGCCACGGTGCCGTCGACCAGGAAGCTGCACAGCGAGAGCACCCGCGGCAGGTCCCCGCCGTGCTGCTCGCCGAGGTGTGCCACCAGGTCGCCGATCGTCGCGCCGGCGGGCAGGTCGACCGTCTGCTCATCGAGGCCTGCGGCCGCCCGTGCCCCCGCGAAGTACCGGACCAGCATGTCAGCCACCGATCCCGCTCATGGTGCGCTCCGGTTGGTCGAAGCCTGGTTCGTCGATGCCGTGGCCGGCGGCCTTGTCCCCCATGGCAGTGCACCACGCGGCCACGAGCTCGTCATCGCTCGCGCCTGCCCGCAGCGCACCACGCAGGTCGGTCTCGTGCTGCGAGAAGAGGCAGCTGCGCACCTGTCCGTCACAGGTGAGCCGGGTCCGGTCGCAGGCGGCGCAGAACGGCCGCGTCACGGCACCGATGACCCCGACCCGCACCGAGGTGCCCCGGACGGACCAGACCTCGGCGGGGCTGCCGGCGCGCTCCGCGGACGGCAGCGGGTCGAGCCGGAACCGGGTGGACAGCAGCGCGAGGATCTCCTCGGCAGTGACCATCTCGGACCGGTCCCAGGTGTGCCGGGGCCCCAGCGGCATCTGCTCGATGAAGCGCAGCTCCAGCCCGCGTTCGACGGCCCACTCCAGGAGCCGCACGGCCTGGTCCTCGTTGACGCCGCGCATGATCACGGTGTTCAGCTTCACCGGCTGCAGGCCTGCGTCGATGGCGGCCCGGACTCCCGCCAGCACGTCCGGCAGGCGGTCACGGCGGGTCAGCGCGGCGTACTGCGCGCGGTCGAGGCTGTCGAGCGAGACGTTGACCCTGCTCAGCCCGGCGTTCGCCAGGCCGACCGCGCGCCGGTCCAGACCGAGGCCGTTGGTGGTCAGGGAGATGTCCGGTGCCGTGCCGGCCTCGGTGCGCATCCCCGCGGTCGCGGCGACGATGGCCTCCAGCCCGCGACGCAGCAGCGGTTCGCCCCCGGTGAAGCGGACCTCCCGCACGCCGAGACGCTCCACCGCGAGCCGGACCAGGCGGACCACCTCGTCGTCGGTGAGGACCTCGGGTGTCGGCATCCAGGCCAGGCCCTCGGCGGGCATGCAGTACGAGCACCGCAGGTTGCACCGGTCGGTCAGCGAGACCCGCAGATCCGTGGCGACGCGACCCCATCGATCGGTGAGCCGGGTCCGCCGCGTGCGCATCGTGGCGACCGGGATCTGCATGGGACAAGGGTAGGTGACACCATTCGCTGCGTCGTGGGCCCACTGGTGGGACCCCCGCGGCGAGATCCTGCCGGCGCCGCCGGTAGCGTGGGCGCCGGCAGCCCCGAACCCCTGGAGGCCCTGGTGAGAAGCGTCGAGGAACACCTCGGAGCAGCGTTGTCGTTGGTCGGTCCTGGGCCTGTCGAGACCGTCGACGTGGTGGACTGCCTCGGGCGGGTGCTGGGCCGGGACGTCGTCGCGGCCATCGACCTGCCGCCGTGGGACAACTCCGCGATGGACGGCTACGCCGTCCTGGTGGCCGACCTGCTGACCGGGCCCGCCCCGGACGGACTCGTCCGGGCGGTGTGCACCGACATCGCCGCCGGCGACGGGCGCGAGGTGCGCGTGCCGCCGGGTCAGGTGGCCCGGATCATGACCGGCGCACCGATGCCGGCCGGGGCCGACGCCGTGATCCCGGTGGAGTGGACGGACGGCGGTGTCCAGGTCGTCGACCTCGGCCGCGTCCCCGAACCCGGCGCCAACGTGCGCCGCCGGGGCGAGGACGTGCGCAGCGGGCAGCGGGTCCTGGCCGCCGGCAGCCGGATCGGCCCGGCCCAGGTGGGACTGGCCGCCGCGGTAGGCCTGGGGCAGGTCGCGGTGCACCGTCGGCCCCGGGTGGCGGTGCTGAGCACCGGCTCGGAGCTGGTCCCCCCCGGGACGCCGCTGGGCCGCGGCCAGATCTTCGACTCCAACGGTCCGCAGCTCGCCGCGGCCGTGACCGCCGCCGGTGCCGAGGTCGTCCGTACTGCCCACGTGCCCGACGAGGCCGACGCCGTCATGCGGTTGCTCGACGAGTGCGCCGAGGACGCCGACCTGGTGCTCACCTCCGGTGGCGTCTCGGCCGGCGCGTACGACGTGGTCAAGGAGGCGCTGCTGGCCCGGGGCGGGGTCGAGTTCTGCCAGGTGGCCATGCAGCCGGGGAAGCCGCAGGGCCTGGGTTCGCTGGGCACGGTGCCGGTCGTGACGCTCCCGGGCAACCCGGTCTCGGTCTTCGTCTCCTTCGAGGTCTTCGTCCGCCCCATGATCCGCACCATGCTCGGCGCCACGCAGGTGCAGCGGCCGTGGGTCGAGGCCGTGGTGGGCTCACCCCTGCGGTCGCCGGCGGGTCGTCGGCAGTTCGTGCGCGGCAAGCTCGGTTCCGACGGGCCACGACGCACCGTGACCGTGATCGGTGGGCCCGGGTCGCATCTGCTCGGTTCCCTGTCGCAGTCGGATGCGCTGATCTCGGTGCCCGCGGACGAGGAGCACTGCTCGGCAGGGGATGTGGTCACGGTGATCGATCTGACGGAGAACGGCCGATGAGCGAGCAGAGGTTCACCCACGTCGACGAGACCGGCGCGGCCCGGATGGTCGACGTGTCCGCCAAGGACGTCACGGTGCGCACCGCGACCGCGAAGGGCATGGTGCGCACCACCGGGCAGGTGGTCGCACTGCTGCGTGGCGAGGGTGTCCCCAAGGGGGATGCCGTCGCCGTGGCCCGGATCGCGGGGATCCAGGCGGCCAAGCGCACGCCGGACCTGGTCCCGCTGTGCCACCCGGTGGCGATCCACGGGGTCGTCGTCGACGTCGAGGTCGTCGACGACGGGGTGTCGATCACCGCGACGGTCCGGACCGCGGACCGGACGGGGGTCGAGATGGAGGCGTTGACCTGCGTCGCCGTCGCCGCCCTGACCATGATCGACATGATCAAGGCCGTCGACCGCGCCGCCGCGATCACGGACGTGCGGGTCACGCACAAGTCGGGCGGGCGCTCCGGGACGTGGCAGCTGGAGTAGGTCAGTAGCGCGGCAGCGTCGGATCGACCTGGTCGATCCAGGCCAGCACGCCGCCCTCGAGGTGGCGGACGTCGGTCCGTCCGGCTGCGTGCACCGCCGCCAGTGCCTGCGCCGAGCGCTGTCCCGATCGGCAGTACAGGACGACCGGGACGTCGTCGCGCAGCTGACCCACGGCGCGCCCGTCGAGCAGGGCGGCCAACGGGATCAGCCGGGACCCGGGGATCGCGACCAGGGCGTGCTCGCCGACCTCCCGGACGTCGACGAGGTCGACGCGGGTGCCGCGGGCGAGCAGCTCGGACAGCTCGGGCGCCGTCACGACGTCGCGGCTGTCGGGCAGCGGCCCACCGAGCGGGACCTCACAGGTCTCCAGGTCGCCGAGCGTGTCGACCGCGGGCGCGGTCGGGTCGGGCGCGACCGGCACCTCACGCCACTGACCGGCCAGGGCGTCGAGCACGAGCACCCGGCCGAGGGCGGGGGTGCCCACGCCGGTGATCAGCTTGACGGCCTCGGTCGCCATGGCCGAGCCGACGGACCCGCAGACCATGCCCAGCACGCCGGCGACGGCGCACGACGGGACGGAGCCGGCCGGCGGCGGGGTCGGGAACACGTCGCGCAACGTGATACCCGGGCCCAGCTCGGGTGGGGGATCGGACCAGAACGCACTCACCTGTCCGTCGAACCCCAGCACCGAGCCCCACACGTGCGGGCGACCCGTGAGCCGGCAGGCATCGGACACCAGGTACCGGGTGGGGAAGTTGTCGGCACCGTCGACGACGAGGTCGAAACGGCCTATGAGGTCCACGGCGTTGTCCGCGACCAGCCGGAACGGATAGGTCTCGACCCGCACCAGGGGGTTGATCCGCGCGATGGACTCGCGGGCCGAGTCCGTCTTCGGCCGGCCGACGTCGTCGACACCGTGCACGGTCTGGCGCTGCAGGTTCGAGGCATCGACCACGTCGTCGTCGACGACTCCGATGGTGCCGACCCCGGCCGCCGCCAGGTAGGTGAGCACGGGCGATCCCAGACCGCCGGCGCCGACCACCAGGACCCGGGACGCGCCCAGCCGACGCTGGGCCGGTGCGCCGAACCCCGCGAGCAGCAGGTGACGGGCGTAGCGGGCGGTCGCCGCGGCGCCGAGCTCGGGGCCCGGGTCGACCAGCGGGAAGCGGCCGGTCACGGACGTCCGGCGCGGAGCGCGGGGGACTGGGGGTCGGTCATCTGCTCAGCCTAGGCCGGTGCAGCGGGGCGCCCCGGGACCGGAGGCCTGCCGCCGGTAGCCTGTGCCCGGTCCGGGTGGAGGCGCGATGATCGAGCACGACCTGCTGGTGCTGGCGGGCGGCCGTGCCCGCCGGCTGGGTGGGGTCAGCAAGGCCGATGTCGTCGTGGCGGGTCGCGCGTTGCTGGACCGGGTGCTCGACGGGGCCGGTGCGGCCCGCCGGGTCGTGGTCGTCGGCCCGGCCGACCTCGTGCGCGACGGCGTCACCGTGGTCCAGGAGGACCCGCCGTTCGGTGGTCCCGTCGCGGGCATCGAGGCGGGGTTCGCGGCGCTGGGCGCGGCCGGCGACGTGCCCGTGGTGCTGCTCGCATGCGATGTGCCCCGGGCTGCGCAGGCGGTCCCGCTGCTGCTGGCGGCGCTGGTCGCGGACCCGGCGGCGGACGCCGCCCACATGGTCGACCGCGAGGGGAGGGCGCAGCTGCTGGTCGGTGCCTGCCGACGTGCCGCGCTGCGTTCCGCGCTCGCCCTGGCCGCTGACGAGGTGCGCGGCATGTCCGTGCGCGCGCTGGTCGGCGGGTGGCGTCAGATCGCGGTCGTCGATCCCGGCGGCCTTGCGGAGGACGTCGACACGTGGGCCGCCGCGCAGGAGGTCTCGCGCCGTCTCACGGCCGAGGAGGCGCCCCACCGTCCGGTCGACTGAGCGGACCGAGGGGAGCGGGCGTTGCGGCCCGGGTCACAGGCCCGGGTCACAGTCCGATCCACAGTGCCGAGCCGTCCGCCAGCAGCTCCCGCTTCCACACGGGCAGCTCGGCCTTCACCTGTTCGACCAGGTCGGCGCACACCTCGAAGGCGAGCCGGCGGTGAGCCGTGGACACGGCGGCGACGATCGCCGTCTCGCCGACCGGCAGGGTGCCGATCCGGTGGCTCACCGCGACGGCGATCACCCCGGGTCGGGCTGCCGCCTCGTGGGCGAGCCGGTCGAGCACGGCTGCCGCGTCGGGGTGCGCGGAGTACTCGAGCCCGGTCACCGTCCCGGTGACCGACGGGTCGTGGTCCCGCACCCGGCCGACGAACGTGGCGACCGCCCCCGCGGCCGGGCTCGCGACGGCGTCGAGGTGGTCGTCCACCCGCAACGGCCCGTCCGAGATCTCGCTGTGCACCGCGGGCCCGGTCAATGGTCGCTCCCGTCGAGCTGGTCGAGCAGGTGGCCGAGCACGGGGAGCAACACGTCGAGCGACTGCTCGACGGCCGCGGGGCTGCCCGGAAGGTTGACCACGACGGCGCCCTCGACGGTGGTCCCGGCCAGCCCGCGACCGAGCACCGCGGCGCGGTTGTGGTCGGCGCCGTGGCGACGGAGCGCCTCGGCCAGGCCGGGCAGCTCGCGGTGCAGCACCGGCCGCGTCCCCTCCGGGGTGAGGTCGCGGGGCCCGATGCCGGTACCGCCCGAGGTCAGCACCACCCGGGCGCCCGCCTGCACGGCTGCGCCGATCGCTGCGGTCACGGGTCCGGTGCCGTCCGGCACGACGACCGGGTCGCCCACGTGGTAGCCGGCTGCGCGCAGGCGCCGCACGGCGGCCGGTCCGGAGGCGTCGGTCCGTTCACCGCGTGCCGAACGGTCGGAGACGGTGATCACGCTCGCCGTCCTCGGTCGTTCCTCGGGCGTCGGGTGGTGCGGGGGATGGTCGTGGCCGGTCACCCGTCAACGGTACGGGCCGCGGACCTGTGCTGGGCCGACGACGCGTCGGGCGACGACGACCAGCTCGTCAACGACCGGGGAGGGCGGCGGCGAGGCGGTCCAGTGCGCCGTCGGCGAGCGAGTAGTCGATCCAGCGCCCCCGCCGACTGGTGGTCACCAGCCCGGCGTCGCGCAGCACCTTGAGGTGATAGCTCAGCAGGTTCGCCGCGATCGGGAGGTGCTCCTGCAGGTTGCAGACGCAGGCCTGGCTCTCGGCCAGGCGCTGCAGCACGGTCCAGCGGATCGGGTCGGCGACCGCCGCCAGCAACGACACCGACGCGTTCACGGCTGAGGGCGCGTCCACGGTCGGGCCCGACCCGCTCGTCAGGACGAGCGGGTCCGTGCGGGTCATCGTCGGATCAGCCACTCTTGAAGTGTAGGTCACGGCGAGCCTCGTTTCGGTCCTCCGTCCCACGCTGGCCGCGACCCTCGGCTGCTACGGTTCAACCGTGGCTGAATCAACGCGAGTTGAAATGACGCGGAGCGGGGGTCTGCGGTGAGCGTGGGCGAGCTGCTGCGCGCCAGGACCCCCGTGGGGCGCTGGGTCGGCCTGGGTGCGGCGGCCGTGGTGTGGTTCGCGCTCTACCAGGTGAACCTGCCGTTCTGGGACTGGGCGCTCTACCGGGTGCTGGGCTTCGACGCGGGTACCCAGCTGGGCTCAGGGGTGCACTTCTTCTTCTACGACTCGGTCAAGATCGTCCTGCTGCTGGTCGGGATCATCTTCGCCGTCACGGTGCTGCGGTCGTTCATGAGCGTGGAGCGGACCCGGGCGCTGCTCGGCGGCAAACGTGAGGGCGTGGGCAACGTCATGGCCGCCGGCCTGGGCGTCGTCACGCCGTTCTGCTCGTGCTCAGCGGTCCCTGCGTTCATCGGCTTCGTCGCCGCCGGGGTTCCGCTCGGCGTCACGATGAGCTTCCTGATCGCCAGCCCGCTGGTCAACGAGGTCGCCATCGCGCTGCTGTTCGGGATGTTCGGGATCGGTCCCACGCTCATGTACATCGGCGCCGGGTTGGTCATCGCCATCGTCGCCGGGTTCACGATGGGTCGCCTCAGGCTCGAGCGGTGGGTCGAACCATTCGTGTTCGAGACCCGCCTGGGCGGGCAGCTCATCGACTCCACCGTCGGCCTCACGTGGGACGACCGGATCCAGATGGGCGTGGAGGAGGTCGCCTCGATCCTGCGCAAGATCTGGCCGTACCTGCTCGTCGGCATCGGGCTGGGCGCCGCGATCCACGGCTGGGCTCCGGCCGACTTCTTCGCCCGGTACGCCGGGGCCGGCAACCCGTTCGCGGTGCTCATCGCGGTCGGGATCGGCATCCCGCTCTACTCCAACGCGGCGGGCATCATGCCGCTGGTCCAGGCGCTGCACGACAAGGGCCTGCCGATGGGCACCTTGCTGGCGTTCATGATGGCCGTCGTGGCCCTGAGCCTGCCGGAGATGATCCTGCTGCGCCGCGTCCTCAAACCCCCGCTGATCGCCACGTTCATCGCCGTGACCGGCGCCGGCATCGTCGCCGTCGGCTACCTGTTCAACGCCGTCATCCCCGTCTGACCCGCAGCACTCCACGACACACCACGAAGGAGAACCACCATGATCATCAAGATCCTCGGCCCCGGCTGCGCCAACTGCGCCAACCTGGAGAAGGCCGCCCGAGAGGCCGCTGCCGGCCTCGGTATCGACCCGACCTTCGAGAAGGTCACCGACTACGGTGCGATCGCCGGCTACGGCGTCATGCACACGCCGGCCCTGGTCGTCGACGAGAACCTCGTGCTCTCCGGCCGGGTGCCGACCGCGACCCAGGTGCGCGAGATCCTTGCCCCGCTGGTGGTCGGCTGACGGCCTGCCGCCACGCCAGCCCCGATCCGGTCCCCCCTGAGAGCAGAGTCTTCCCGTGACCACGCGTCCCGCCGGCGAGCACGTCCCGGCCTCCCCGAACCCGCCGGCTGCTGC
>JAHIJU010000015.1 GCA_018898235.1 Actinomycetota bacterium
GTCATCTGCGCCTTCGGGCGCATCGGCTCGATGTTCGCCTGCGACGACTTCGGGTACGTCCCGGACATCATCACCTGCGCCAAGGGCCTGACCAGCGGGTACTCCCCGCTCGGCGCGATGATCGTCTCCGACCGGGTCTACGAGCCGTTCGCGGACGGATCGGCCACCTACCTGCACGGCTACACCTTCGGCGGGCACCCGGTCTCGTGCGCGGTCGCGATGGCGAACCTCGACATCTTCGAGCGCGAAGGCCTCAACGACCGCGTGCACACCCTGGCACCGGCCTTCCGGACGACCCTCGAGAAGCTGCTCGACCTGCCGATCGTCGGCGACGTGCGCGGTGCCGGCTACTTCTACGGGATCGAGCTGGTCAAGGACAAGGCCACCCGCGAGTCGTTCGACGGCGAGGAGTCGGAGCGGCTGCTGCGCGGCTTCCTCTCGGAGGCACTCTTCGAGGCGGGGCTCTACTGCCGCGCCGACGACCGCGGCGACCCCGTGATCCAGCTCGCTCCCCCGCTCACGATCGGCCAGGGTGAGTTCGACCAGATCGAGTCCATCCTCAGGTCGGTGCTCACCCAGGCCTGGGACCGCCTGTGAGCGCCGCGGCGCACCTGTCGCTGTGGTGGGAGCAGGCGTTGGCCGACGACCCGTCCGCCGCCACCCCGAGCACCCCGCTCGACGGCGACACGACGGCCGATGTCACGATCGTCGGCGGCGGGCTCACCGGGCTGTGGACCGCCTACTACCTGCTCGAGGCCGACCCGTCGTTGGACGTGCTCGTGGTCGAGCAGGAGGTCGCCGGCTTCGGGGCCTCCGGGCGCAACGGCGGCTGGTGCTCGGCGCTGTTCCCCGCATCCGCGTCGAGCCTGGCCCGCAGGCACGGCGCGGACGCAGCCCGGAGCATGCGCGCCGCCATGCGGGACACGGTCGTCGAGGTCGGCGGGGTGGCGGCGGCCGAGCAGATCGAGTGCGACTTCGTCTACGGCGGGACCCTCACGCTGGCCCGCACCCCGGTCCAGCTCGAGCGCATCCGCGCTGAGGTCGCCGCCGACAACGCCTGGGGTGAGGAGACCGTGCTGCTGTCGGCGCAGGAGGCCGACGCCCGGGCCCACGCCTCGCACGTGCTGGGTGGCTCATGGAACCCGAACTGCGCCCGGGTCCAGCCCCAGCGCCTCGTCCGCGGGCTCGTGCGGGTGCTGCGCGACCGCGGTGTCCGGATCGCCGAGGGCACCCGGGCGTTGCGGATCAGCCCCGGAGCCGTCGTCACCGACCTCGGCACCGTGCGCACCCGGTGGGCCATCCGCGCCACCGAGGCCTGGACCCCGCACCTGCCCGGGTCCCGTCGCGCGGTCGCGCCGGTCTACTCGCTCATGGTCGCGACCGAACCGCTGGCCGATGCGACCTGGGACGCGCTCGGTCTTGCCGGCCGGGAGGTGTTCACCGACGGTCGCAACGTCGTGGTCTACGGGCAACGCACGGCGGACGGGCGGATCGCGTTCGGGGGCCGAGGTGCGCCGTACCACCTGCACTCGCGCATCGACCCGGCGTTCGACCGGGACGAGACGGTGTTCGCCCATCTGCGCACGGCACTCGTCGACATGTTCCCCGCCCTGTCCGAGGTGGCGTTCACGCATGCCTGGGGCGGCCCGCTGGCCATCCCGAGGGACTGGCACGCCTCGGTCGGGCTCGACCGGCAGACCCGGATCGGCTGGGCCGGCGGGTACGTCGGTGACGGCGTCTCGACCACGAACCTCGCCGGGCGCACCCTCGCCGACCTGGTCACCGAGGCGGACACCCCGCTGGTCCACCTGCCCTGGGTCGGTCACCGGTCCCGCGACTGGGAGCCCGAGCCGCTGCGCTGGCTGGGGATCACGGCCGGGCTGCAGGCCGCCGCCTGGGTCGACCGGGCCGAAGACCGCACCGGACGGCCCAGCCGCTTCGAACCGGTGCTGGCCAGGCTCACCGGGCGCTGACCGGACCGGACGACGGACGCCCCGGGGCGGGCCCCGGCGGGGTCACACCTGTGCGAGCAGGTCCCTCGCCCGGGTCCGGGCCCAGCCGTCGGCTGCCAGCACATCAGCCAGCTCCAGGTGATCGGCCGCGGTGCCCGCGTGCTCGCCGAGCGCCCGCTCGACGGTGGAGACGATGTCGAGGAACCCGATCCGTCCGGCGAGGAACGCCTCGACGCAGACCTCGTTCGCCGCGTTGTAGACCGCGGGGTGGGTGGCCGAGGCCGCGACCGCCTGCCGGGCCAGGCGCACCGCACTGAACAGCTCCTCGTCGAGCGGTTCGAAGGTCCACGCCGTCGGCGCGGACCAGTCGCAGGCCGGTGCCGCCTGCGCCACCCGGTCCGGCCAACCGAGGCCCAGCGCGATCGGCAGCCGCATGTCGGGCGGAGACGCCTGGGCGATCGTGGCCCCGTCGGCGAACTCCACCATCGAGTGCACGACCGACTGCGGGTGCACCACGACCGTGATCTGCTCGGTCGGCACATCGAACAGCAGATGGGCCTCGATCAGCTCGAGCCCCTTGTTCATCAGCGAGGCCGAGTTCACCGTGACGACCGGGCCCATCGACCAGGTCGGGTGCGCCAGCGCCTGGGCCGGCACCGCCTCCTTGAGCTGGTCGACGGTCCAGCCGCGGAACGGTCCGCCCGACGCCGTCAGGATCAGCCGGCGCACCTCGCCGCGGCTGCCCGAGCGCAGGCACTGGGCGATCGCCGAGTGCTCGGAGTCCACCGGCACGATCTGCCCGAGGCGCACGCGCGCGGCCCGCACCAGCGGCCCGCCCACCACCAGCGACTCCTTGTTCGCGAGGGCCAACGTCGTCCCCGCGGCCAGCGCCGCCAACGTCGGGGCCAGGCCGACCGAACCGGTGATCCCGTTGAGCACGACGTCCGCCGGCATGGCCGCCAGCGTCGCGGCCGCTCCCTCGCCGGTGACGATCTCCACGGCGGCCGGGTCCCATCCGGCCACCGGGTTCTCCTGGACCGTCAGCGCCACCCGCAGCTCATCAGCGACGGCGGCATCGGCGACCCCGACGGCGCCCACGCCCAGCGTCGACGCCTGCCTCGCCAGCAGCGCGACATCGCGCCCTCCCGCGGCCAGTCCCACCACCTGGAACCGGCCCGGGTTGCGGGCGATCACATCGATCGCCTGGGTGCCGATCGAGCCGGTGGACCCGAGCAGGACGATGCGGCGGCGGCTCATTCGACGCCGAGCAGGACCTCGACCGCCCGTGCGCAGAACGCATCGACGCTGTCCTCGTCGTAGCCGTTGCGCCCGCCGCGGGCGCGGAAGGTCAGCGCCCTGACCTCGGACGCCGTCAGCGGCGCCCCCTTGTCGAAGTAGGCGATCAGCCGGTGGCACAAGGCGTCGACGTCGGCTGGCTCGTAGCCGTGCCCGCGACCCTTCGGCGGGGCGAACCGGTCGCCATCGGGACGGCCGAGCCTGCCGTACAGGCTCCGGGCACGTTCGCCGAGCCGGTCCATCCACGCCTTCTGACCCAGCTGGGCGACGTAGTCCGCCCTCGCCCGGGCCACGAACGCCGCCTCGAGACGGTCCAGCGCCGCATCGACCGCGGCCGTCACGTACCCGCCGCGGACCAGCTCGAAACCCGCGCCCCGCACATCGTCAGCGGACAGCGCGCCGGCCGGCCCGCTCTCGTACATGGACCGGGCGTGCGTGAAGAACTCGTCCACCTCGTCGGGGTCATATCCGCGTCGCAGCGCACCGACCGTCCGGAACATGCCGTCGTCGCTCACTCATCCTCCTGTCCTGCGAGCTGACCGCATGCGCCGTCGATCTCGCTCCCCCGGGTGTCCCGGACCGTCGTCGGGATTCCGTGCGCCCGCAAGCGTGCCACGAACTCGGCCTCGACCGAACGCTCGCTCGCCGTCCACCGCGAA
>JAHIJU010000196.1 GCA_018898235.1 Actinomycetota bacterium
CCTTAGCTCAGTCGGTAGAGCGTCTCACTCGTAATGAGAAGGTCAAGAGTTCGATTCTCTTAGGCGGCTCCGAAAGGCCAGGTCAGAGCAGGTATCTGACCTGGCCTTCACTCGTTACGTGGGCCACCACCCACCGGAAACCCACCGCTTTCAATCCCCGAACCGCTGGAGCACGTCGCTGACGTCGGGTGCCAGGTCCGGGGTCTCGACGTAGTGCTTGGCCGTGATCCTGGGCGAGGAGTGCCCCAGCTGGGCCGCCGCGGTGTCCGTTCCCGACGCCCGGTCGACCTCCGTTCCGACGGTCCGCCGGAACGTGTGGGGCGTGACCCACGACCAGGTGGGGTTGCGCTCGCGGAACTTGCGCCACTGCGCCTCCACCGTGGCGACCTCGCGGGGCCCGGCGTTCGCCGTCGGGAAGACGAGATTGAGGAGGCCGGGCGGCAGGCCGTTGACCGAGCGGTCCAGCAGGAGGTCGACGGCGAACTTCGGCAGCACCGACGAGCGGGTCTTCTTGCCCTTGGTGGTGTCCTGCCGGATCAGCCCGTCGCCCTTCACTCGCACGACCGTCCCGGTGATCTTCACCGTGCCGGCGTCCAGGTCGATGTCCTCCCACCGCAGCGCCAGTGCCTCACCGATGCGGCAGCCGGTCGCCAGCATCACGTCGACCAGGTCCGGCAGATCAGCCCGCACCGCCCGCTTGTCGGCCGCCAGCGACGCCCTCAGCGCCTTCACCTCGGCCATCGCCAAGGCGCGCACCTCGTGCTCGGGCGACTCGATCGCCGCGGCGTCCCGCACCGGGTTCGCCGCGGCGGCGTTGTGGCGCACCGCGAGCGCGAGCATCCCGGACAGCACGGTGCGGCAGAGCTTGGCCGTCGCCGCACCCTTCTCGTCGGTCGTCGTGCGCAGGAACTGGTCGACGCGGGCCACGGTCGCCTCACGCACCACGAGCCCACCCATGCCGGGGATCACGTAGCCGTCGACCACGCCCCTGTAGCGCTGACGGGTGTTCGCCGCCCGGTCCGAGTGCTCGACCTCCGTGCGGTACCAGTAGTCCGCGAGCGCCGACAGCCGGGTCTCAGGGGTGATGTCCGACCCCGACGAGGCTGCCCGCTGGGTCATCGCCGCGACCAGCGCCGCCTCTGCCGCGCCGGCCGACTGCCCCCACGCCTCGACCTTCCGCGTCGAACCGTCAGCATCGCGGAACCGCGCTCGAGCCACCCACGCCGACGGCTTCACCGGGAGCTCGCTGCCCGGGCGGTAGGCGCGGCGGTCACGCCACACCAAGGCCACGTCACGGCCGTCCACGCGAAGGACCGGCGTGCGCGAGACCCGGCCCCAGGTGCCAACCGGGAGCGGCCTACGAGGCATCGGACTGGATTAGCGCAAGCAGGCGGTCGCGCACCTCCACCAGCTTCGACGCAATCTCTGGCTCGACGGAGGGAAGGACATGGTCAACGAGCGTCGCGAACCCGACCGACTTGGCCATCTGGGTGACGTCCTCCCCTGGTCCCATCTGGGCGTACGAATCCACCATGCGCTCCAGCCTCTGGAGGAGAGCCGGGGCCGCGGTGACTTCGAGATCCGCCGGGATCTCAGCTGGTGCGACTTGGCGATGCCTGGCCGTCAGGGCGAACTCTGTTCGGGTCACAACTTCGGCCCGAGGGGCTGTTGGCGCTATGAGAGATTGCCCGCCGAGCCAGTTCACGGCCTGTGATGAGTTACAGCGCCCGAGGCCGGTCACCTCGGTTTCGAGCCCGCCGCCGTAGAGCGGAGGGGCCATCAGGACGACGGGATCGACCCAGAGCACTGCCGCGAGCGCCACGAGATCGTCAACGTCGACCCTGCGCTCACCGTCTTCGATGCGACGCAGCCCCAGGGGCGGGATGAGTCGACCAGCTTCGGCCAGTTGCTTGGACAGTTCCGTGTACGCGAGGCCCCGAGCTCTCCGTACACGAGCGATGTTGTGCCGAACGGTGTCACCCGTCGGCCCGATCTCGATTCCCTTTCCGGCCACTCGTGGATCGTAGTCCAACGATCATAGATAGCGCTCGACGCGCATAGTTGCCACCTGTCCGCCATGGTGGCATGCTCGTGCTGTTGGCGCTCAATATGAGCGTGTGGCGATCAAAGATGGAGGTTCGATGGCACAGTCCATGGCCGAGCCGCTGCTGACACCCGACCAGGTGGCGGCCGTGCTCGGCGTCCCGAAGACGACGCTGTTCCGCTGGCGCGTCGACGCGAAGGGCCCGCTGGGCATCCGGGTCGGCAAGCACCTGCGGTTCCGGCAGTCGGAAGTCGACCGGTGGCTCGACGAGCACACCGACACCCGAGGGGCGGCCTGATGACCGCGACCCCGAATACAGAGAAGGCCGGGCACCTGCGCCAACAGGTCCCGGCCACGGACGACATCCCCAGCAGTCACGAAGGAGAAGCGGTCATGACCATCATCGCACCGACCGGCGCGCCGGTCCAGAAGCCCACCATCCGACTGATCGGCCCGGACGAAGACCCCGGAAGCGTCAGGTTCACGGACGACGTCGACGCGATCGTCGCGTGGGTTGGCTGCGGCTGGCGCCTGTACGTCTACGACGACGAGGGGACCGCGGCCGACACGCCGTTGGCCGGCGGGCCTAACGACGGTCAGTGGGCGCTCGAACAAGCCCGCGCCGTGCTCTCCAGGGCCGTGCAGCGCCCCGGAACGCGCACCGTGCCCCAGCTTCACGCGCTCCGCGGTTCGGAGGTGACGATCACCGTCGAGGACGGCACGGTGGCGATCTATCCACCCGATGGGCCCCGCCTGCTGTTCGCGACCGAGGCGTTCCTGTACGCGTTCCTGGGTGCTGGCGGCATGGACGTGACGGCGGTGACCCGGTGAGCGCGGCAACGGTCGAGCGGGCCGACGACGTGCAGATCGCCGCTCGAATGCGGGTTCCGGGGTGGGCCGCCAAGACGGAGAGGTGGGACGTCGACTGCGACGGGACCATGGACCGGACGATCAACGGTCCCGATCGCTCGGTGCGCTCGTGCAAGGTGCCCAACTGTGAGGCCGCGTTCGTGGCGCTGCACCTTCGCGAGGACCAGTCCACGAAGCCGGCGTTGTCAGCGCCGCCCAACATCGAGGTGCTGATCGCCAGTCAGATCGACACCCTTCCCGAGTTCTCGTTCAACCTGAACGAGGCGACGGCCCGTGACATGGCGGCAGCTCTGTACGAGCTGGCCGACCATCTCGCGGCTGCCACCGGGGACGTGCGGGGACGAGCCGACCGCGAGCACGGCGCTACCCAGCGGGCTGTGACCGAGACTGTGCGGCGCATCCTCAAGGACCGCGGCATCCGGCACAGCGAGTTCGCCATCTCGATCGCCTACGACCCGACCGAACTGTCGGCGTTGATGACGGGCGCGACCCGGATGGACATCGAGGACGTCGACCGCTTCGCCACCGCGCTGGGCCTCGACCCGTTCGAGCTGCTCAGCACCGCCATGGGGGTGGAGCGGTGAGTGACCGCGCCCTGTTCTACCGAGTCGAGATCGACGCCTGCGACGAGCCTGCGGACGAGTTCGTCAAGGTGCCGGTCGTGGGCGTCCTCGACCAGAGCGGCGAGGAGATCGTCCGGGTCGGCGACCGGCTCTCGCTGTCGCTCCTCGAAGCCCTCGATCTGGCCCAGGCGCTGCGGGACGCCGTGGCGTTCACGGCCGAGTCGGTGGCCTACCCGTGAGCCCCGGACTGGTCGTCCCACTCGACGCGGCGCGGGTCGCTTCAGCCGACGACTGGTGGCACGACTGCGCCCGCCGGGCGCTGGAGTGGTGGGCCGCGTCCGGCGTCGAGTTTGACGCCTTCAGCCTCACCGAGCTCGGCGTGCCAGACCCCGACGACCCACACCGGTGGGGCGCCCTGTTCCGCGCCGCCGCCACCGAGGGGCTCATCGTGCCCGTCGGCTGGCGGCTGGCTCGACGACCCTCGCGGGCCGGCGGGGCGTGCCGTGTCTGGGTCGGACGCGAGCACGAGGCGGCACGGGCCGCGTGAGCATCGATATCACCAGAGCTGTCTGGGAGGACGCGCACTTCTCCCAGACAGCTCTGCTCGTGCTGCTTGCCCTAGCCGACCACGCCAACGAGGACGGCGTTTGCTGGCCGTCCGTAGCCCGGCTCGCGACCCGGGTGCGGACCTCCGAACGGCACGTGCAGCGCGTCCTCGGCGACCTCGAGCAGGCCGGCTGGCTCACTCGCGACGAGCGACCTGGGAGGTCGACCGTGTTCCGTGTCACCCCGCCAACCCCCGACACCCAGGTCACCCCTGACATGGAGGTCACCCCTGACACCCAGGTCAGGGAAGGGGTGACACCCAGGTCCGAACGGGGTGACACCCAGGTCACCCAGAACCATCAGAGAACCACCACTGAATCACCAGAGCCAAGAAACATGCATCCATCGTCTAGTTCCGTAACGCGCGCGCGAGGCGACAGGCCCGCCGCGACGCGGTGCATCGAGCACGGACTGCCCGTCCGGTCCACCGGCGAGTGCGCCGGATGCAGAGCCGACCGCATCGCCGCGGACACGCCCCACGGGCTGACCGCATGAGCGCCGACGGGCCCCGTGCACTCCTCCACTCGACCGACCCGAAGGAGAACTGACCATGCCTCTCGCATCCAGCCTCACCAACCTGATCCCCAGTGACGACCTCCAGGGCTTCATGCGCCGCATCGAGGCGTTGGAGTCCGATGCACGTGGCGTACCGGCGCTCGTGCAGCAGATGGTCGGGCCGCAGATCGCGAAGATCACCACCGCTCAGGCTGACCTCGCGGCGGCGCAGGCCGCACTCGATGCGCAGCAGGACTACCTCGAGTCGCTGGTCACCCGGGACGCGTCGGCCCCCTCGTTCAACACCGGCACCCTGACGGCCGACTCGGCGGATCACTGGGTCGGCACGCCGGCCACCCTGTCCATCGCCTGCCCCACGGGCAAGCTGCGGATCGTCATGTCGTGCGCCGAGGCGTCGATCGCTCCCGGCAGCGGGGCCGGTGGCGTCATCGCGATGCTGTCGTTCTCCATCGGCACCGCCGTGGACATCGGTGACTACGACGCCCGCCTGTACTCGGCCGGGTCGCGCATCGGTGCATCCCTGTCCCGCGTCAAGACCATCACGGTGGATCCCGGCACCTACACCGTCACCGCACAGGCCGGGTACTGGTGCTCGGGGTTCAGCGCCGCGTCGATCAACTTCGGCGCCCTCGACCTGTCCGCCGAGGTGGTCAACGGTGCCTAGCCAGGCAGGAGGGCGTGCGATGGGCCTGGCGCCCCATACCGCGGCCATCGAGGGCGAGCCGATGAGTGCGCTGCGGGCCTCGCGCGAGGCGGCGAGGTTCCGGGTGCAGCTGCGGCGTGCCGAGGCGTACATCAACGAGCTGAACGCGTTCACGGTGCGCGTGCTGCTGGACGGCAGGCTGCACGATCCCGACGACTTCCACGCCTTCGTCGGCATGGACAAGGTCACCACCGCCGACGGCCGGATCGACTTCCGCGAGCTTGAGCTACAGGTCGCCGATCTGCTGCGTCGAAAGCCCCACCTGTCGGCCTCTCACGGTAGAATCGGAGAGCCGGATCGCGAAGCGCCAGAGGCGTCCGATCCGAGCACGTCACCTCCAGCGGAGGACGCGCACCAGGCCAGCGGCCCGCGCGCTACCTCAGATCCGCAGGAGGAATCATGACGCAGAACCCCACCTCGGCCGGGCGAGTCGTCGTCAAGCGCAAGGGTCGCGACCACTCGATGAGCGGGGCCGAGTACTCCGCCCTCCTCGACCGTGTGGCCGCGAAGGTCAAGGCCCGCCGGAACGGGAGCGTCCTCAGCGCCGAGGAGCAGAAGCTCGCCGCCCGGGCCGGGTGGGACACCCCGCCCGCGGACCTGGACCGTCCGCGCACCGCCGAGGCCGACCTCATGGCCCGGGCCGGCTGGGCCGACTGATGGGTCACTACGTCTTCGGCGCGCGGCCGCGCTACGTGGTCACCGCGGCGTGCGTGGTCGCTGTCGGTGCCACCGGCGGCCAGGCGCACATCTACCGGGGCCAGCCGCTGCCCACCGGCACCCGCCGCGGCCAGATCGAACACCTGCTCACCGCCGGTCTGATCAAGGAGGTCCCCGATGACGACGCCTGACTGGAACCCGAACCCGCTCCGCCCCCTACCGGACGTTGCCAGGCTCGCCGAGATGACGGCGGCCCTCGACGCGTTCGGTGCCCCCGCCCCCGAGCCGCTCGTGCGGGCGGAGCGGCTGCTCGCGATCGCCGAAGAGTTCGTCGCCGAGAAGCCCCCGCTGCTGCTCGACCTCGACG
>JAHIJU010000197.1 GCA_018898235.1 Actinomycetota bacterium
AGTGTCCTGGGGGTCGACCCGACGCTGCTGGCCCACCGGGGGGCTGTGGACCCCGACGTCGCGCTCGCGATGGCCCGCGGCGTGCGCCAACTGCTCGAGGCGCAGGTCGGTGTCGCGACCACCGGCGTCGCCGGGCCCGAACCGCAGGACGGGGCTGCGGTCGGCACCGTCTTCGTCGCGGTGGTCACACCGACACGGGCCGAGGTCCGGCGGCTCCGGCTCGGCGGCGACCGGGCGCAGATCCGGGCTGCGGCGGTCGAGGCAGCCCTCGCCCTCGTCCGGGAGCTGGTCGATGACCCCTCATGAGGGCAGCGCAGCACGCCGATGGGACGGTATGGGGAACATCGGTCGACCGAGAGGCGTTGGGCAGGACGTGATCGTCACCCCCGCACCCTCGCGTCACCCGGAAGCCACCCGCCACCCGGATGGTCGTCCTGACGGCGCGCGCTACGGTGGACGTGCACCGGCCGCCCGGCGAGGGCCGCACCCGGCGGTGCGGAGCACGCACGGACCCGCTGCTGGTGGGTCGGAACGAGTCGGACCTGAGACGAGAGGGGGAGCCCAGATGATCGTCCTGCGACGCGAGATCGGTGATGTGCTGCGCGGCGCGCGCCAGCACCAGGGGCGCACCCTTCGCGAGGTGTCCTCGGCCGCACGGGTCTCGCTGGGCTATCTCAGCGAGGTCGAGCGCGGGCAGAAGGAGGCGTCGTCCGAGCTGCTGCACAGCATCTGCGCGGCGCTGGACGTGCCGATGTCCGTGATCCTGCGCGAGGTCAGTGACCGGGTGGCCGTCGCAGAGGGCCTCGTCATCCCGGACACCGTGCCGGCCGAGCTGTCGGCGATCGTGGCGCGGCACCGCGACGACGAGTGGCCGGCGCTCACCCCGGTCGGCTGACCGTCGGTCGCGTAGGTCGACGCTGGTCGGCCGGTCAGTCCCTCCGGTCGGCGACGCCGCCCGGCAGGGAGCCGGTGCCGGCGGCCTGGCAGACGGGGCACCAGAAGACCGGGCGCTCCTGAGGCGGACGTCGGGCCGTGCCACGCTGCACCGTCGTGCCGCAGCGAGGGCAGGGCAGCCCCGCCCGGCTGTGCACCTTGCCCGGTCCGGGCCCGCGCGCCACGGAGCGTTGCATGAGGGCTCGTGCGGTCAGCAGCACCCGGCCCGCATCGACCTCGTCGGCCGGGGTCCAGGGATGGATCCGCTCGGCGAAGAGCGACTCGGCGAGGTAGATCGTGCCGATGCCCGCGACCACCCGCTGATCGAGCAGCACGTCGCACACAGGTGTCGCCCGCATCGAGCGCCAGCGCTCCTCGGCCTCGGCCAGGCCACCGTTCTCGAACCGCTCGTCCAGGATGTCCGGGCCGAGGTGGGCGACCAGGAGGTGCTCGTCACTCGTCCGCACCAGGTCGAGCATGCCGAGCGACACGCCGAGGGCCGTGGAGCGGTCATCGGCGAGCAGCGCTCGGACCCGGGGTGAGCGAGCAGCTGCGCGTGGTGAACCCGTCGGGACTACGCGCCAGACCCCGTCCATCCGCAGGTGGCTGTGCAGCGTCCGGCCGTCGTCGAGGCGGGTCAGCAGATGCTTGCCATAAGGACGGGTGTGCAGCACCGTGCGGTCGGTCAGATCGGCGGTCGACAGGCCCGGCCACCGCAGGTCGGCGCGCACCAGTCGCCGCCCGGCCAGGGCGGCGTCCAACGAGGCGGCGGTCCGCCGCAGCACATCACCCTCGGGCACTGGTCCAGCGCAGTCCACGCGGGGTCTGCCGGAACCCGGCGGCGAGCAGGGCCTGACCGGCGGGGGTCGCGGTTCCTTCGCCGGGGACCGGGGCGCCGTCGATCCGGCCGATGGCGAGGCGGCTCGTCCCGCGGGCGTCCGAGGCGGTCACCAGGGCCCGGGCAGCCAGCTCGAGGACCATGGGTTCGTCGGTGCCGGACAGCAACGTGCGCGCGCCCCGCTCCACGTAGAGCGCCACGGCGCCATCGACGAGCACCACCAGGGCGCCCGCCTTGCGGCCCGGTCGGTGGCCGCCGGCCTCCCGCTCGGGCCACGGCAGCGCCGCACCGTACGGGTTGGCCGGATCGGTCGCGGCCAGCACCACGACGACGGGCGGCTCGGGCCGGTCGGTGGCCGGCGGCGCGACGGGGTCGCCTGCGCGTTCGCGCGCCCGGATCACGACCTCGGCATCGGCCCGCAACCGGTCGACCGCCCCAGGCAGCGCGAACTGCGAGCCGCCGAGGTTCTCCACGAAGTAGCCCCGCCGCACCTGACCGGCCTGTTCCAGCGCGACGAGCACGCGGTAGACATCGGAGAACCCGGCGCCGGTGAGGTGCTCGGCGGGCGCCAGTGCGCGGCTCACCAGGCCGTGCCGGTCGAGCAGCTGGGCCGCGACGGCATGCGCCCGGACCGTCGGGTCGTCCTGGCGGAGCGGCAGCAGCGACCACCGGCCGCGACCCGTGGCACTGCCCGCGGCACCCGGCCCCGCCGTGCTGGCGGCCGTGCCGCGCTCGGCCGTCCACCCGGGGCGGAGCCCGAGGCGGCCCGGCATCATCCGTCCGCGTGGTGTGCTCGGCCGGGTGCGATGGGCCGTGGTCCCGGATCCCAGCCGGGCGCGCAACGGCGCGAACGAGTCGTTCGTCACGACGCCGGCCCAGACCAGGTCCCAGAGCGCGGCCAGCACGCCGGCCTGGGAGAGGCTCTCCGGTGGATCCTCCGATGAGGCCGCGAGCAGCTCCCGGACCCTGGCCGCGAGCGGTTCGACGAACCAGCCGCCGCCCCCGGCGAGCGCAGCGAGCACCGCCGTGTGCACGCCGCCGTCCGGAACCTGGTCCGTCGCGAGGGGCAGCGTGAGGTCCGCCACCGCGGTCGGGTGGAACGAGACCAGTGCATCGTGCCCGGTGAGCCGGCCGTGGCCGGCCCAGAGCACCTCGCCGGCCGCAGTGAGCTCGTCGAGGAACGACGGCGTGTAGTCCAGCACCCGTGCGGGCAGCACATGGGTCTCCCACGCCGAGGCGGGCAGCACGGCACCGGCGAGCTGCTCGATCGCCCGGGCGACGCCCTCGACGCCGACCAGGGCCGCTCCGCCGTGCCCCGAGCTGGTGGGTGCCTCGCCGCCACGGCGGGTGCCGACCGGTCCGGAGCCGCCGGTTCCCGGCCCGATCGGTACCACCTGCTGCCACCGTGGCAGGAACACGCCCAACGCCTGGGCGTCCACGGGTTCGACCTGGGCGCGCAGCGCGGCCAGCGAACGTCGGCGCAGCACGCGCAGCACGCCCGCGTCGCACAGCTCCTCACCGACCCCGCCCAGCACCTCGGGCAGCAGCCGGCCGTCGACCAGCTGACCGGCGGCGACCAGCAGCTCCAGCGGCCCGGCCACCAGGGCCGGGGTGAGGCCGTACCGCGAGGCCACCGATCGGACCGTGAACGGGCCGTGCGTGCGCGCGTGCCGGCGCAGCAGATCGCCCAACGGATCGGCGACGACCTCGGTGAACACCTCCGGGACCCCGACCGGGAGGGCCACGCCCAGCGCGTCCCGCAACCGACCGGCGTCCTCGACCGCGGCCCACTGGCGGACCTCGTCGGGCGGCACCCCGGTCAACCGCACCTCGATGACCCGTCGGCTCCCGACGAGCTCGGCCAGCCAGGCCGCGGCCTGCTCGCCCTGCTCGGCGCGCGTCCGGGCGAGCACGCCGCCCATCGGCAGCGGTCCGTGGCGGCGCAGCACGTCCGCGAGCTGCTCCAGGGTGCCGGCCCGGCGGTCAGGGGCGGTGCCCGTGACCTCGGCCGCGGTGCGTTCGACCACCTGCGGGTCGAGCAGGTCCGCGAGCTGGGAGCCCCCACCGCCGCCGAGCAGCTCGGCCAGCAGGGTCGGGTCGAGCGTGAGCGCCGCCGCTCGGCGCTCGGCCAGGGGGGCGTCGCCCTCGTAGAGGAACTGGGCCGTGTACCCGAACATGAGTGACTGCGCGAACGGCGACGGGCGCGGCGTCGTCACCTCGTGCACCGTGACGCGACGGGCGGCCACATCGGTCATCAGCCTCGTCAGGGCGGCGATGTCGAAGTCGTCGCGCAGGCATTCGCGGACCGCTTCGAGCAGGATGGGGAAGTCGGGGTGGCCGGAGGCGACCTGGAGCAGCTGGGCCGCACGCTGGCGCTGCGCCCACAGCGGCTGGCGACGGTCCGGCCGTCGACGCGGCAGCAGGAGGGCCCGGGCGGCCGCCTCGCGGAAGCGTGCGGCGAACATCGTCGACGAGGCCAGCTCGGCGCGGACGGCCCCGGCCACCTCATCGGGCTCCAGCAGCAGATCGGCGAGCTGTACCTGGGGGCCGGTCCCGTCGCCCGCGCGCACCGGGTGCCGGGGGTCGTCCCACTGCTGCGGCCCGTCGAGCACATCGGGCAGCCGCAGCACGATGCCGTCGTCGGAGTGCAGCGCCGCCACGTCGACACCGAACCGCTCGCGCAGCCGGGCGGCCACGACGAGTGCCCACGGTGCGTGCACCCTGGCGCCGTAGGGGGAGTGCAGGACGATCCGCCAGTCGCCGAGCTCGTCGCGGAACCGTTCGAGCACGATCACCCGATCGGTCGGCACCCGACCGGTCGCCGCATGCTGCTCGGCCAGGTAGGCGAGCAGGTTGTCGGTCGCCCACGGGTCCAGCCCGGCGTCCTGCACGCGACGGCGGGCCTCGGTCGGGGACAGCTCGGCCACCTCCCGCACCCAGGCACCCATCGCCGCACCGAGCTCGGCGGGACGGCCCGGGCTGTCGCCCTTCCAGAACGGCAGGCGTCCGGGGACCCCCGGCGCCGGGCTCACGAGCACGCGGTCGGGGGTGATGTCCTCCACCCGCCAGGTCGAGGACCCCAACGTGAAGGTGTCGCCGACCCGGGACTCGTAGACCATCTCCTCGTCGAGCTCACCCACCCGGCGTCCGCCGCGCAGCCGTCCGCCGGTGCGCTCGGCGTCGGTCGGCACGTCGGTGCCGCCGCTGCCGGGGGCCAGGAACACGCCGTAGAGCCCGCGGTCCGGGATCGTCCCGCCGCTCGTGACGGCCAGGCGCAACGCACCGGGCCGGGCGGTGAGCACATCGGCCGCGCGGTCCCACACCAGCCGCGGGCGCAGCTCGGCGAACTCCTCCGAGGGGTAGCGGCCGGCCAGCATGTCGAGGACCGCTCGCAGGGTCGCCTCACCCAGCGTCGAGAACGGCGCCGCGCGGCGCACGACGGCAGCCAGCTCGGCCACCGGCCAGTCGTCGGTGGCCACCATGGCGACCACCTGCTGGGCGAGCACGTCGAGCGGGTTCGCCAGCACGTGCAGCGCCTCGATCGCGCCCGCGCGCATGCGCTCGGCGCCGACGGCGGCCGCGACCAGCTCACCGCGGTGCGTGGGCAGCACGACGCCGTGCGAGACGGCACCCACCTGGTGGCCCGCCCGTCCGATCCGCTGCAGCCCGCTGGCGACCGAGGGCGGGGCCCCGATCTGGACGACGAGGTCGACCGCCCCCATGTCGACGCCGAGCTCGAGCGAACTGGTGGCGACCACCGCCGGGAGGCGACCCGCCTTGAGCTCGGACTCGGTGCGGGTGCGCTCGGCGCGGGACATGGAGCCGTGGTGGGCACGCGCCACGATGGTCGTCGCATCACGCGTGTCGACACCGGCGGAGGTTCCCGACTGCCCGGGTGCCTGCGCGGGCGTCAACGAGCCGGGTTCGGGCACCTGCACGCCGTGTCGTTGCGCCCACACCTCGTTCACGCGCGCCGTGAGCCGTTCGGCCGTCCGTCGCGAGTTGGTGAACACCAGCGTCGAGCGGTGCGCTGCCACCAGGTCGACGACCCGCTCCTCGACATGCGGCCAGACGGAGGCGCGTCGACGCCCGTCGGGGGCTTCCTCACCGGCGACGCCGTCCGGGTCGCCCGGTCTGACCAGATCCGTGAGGTCCGGGACCGGGACCACGACGTCGACCTCGATCTTCTTGTGCGACGGCGGCTGCACGATCACGACCTCGCGGCCGCCCTCGGCCGGCGGGCGGGCGCCGGTGAGGAAGGCCGCGACGTCCTGCACGGGCCGGACGGTCGCGGACAGGCCGATCCGCTGCACGGGACCCGGTCCGCCCGGGCCGGTCAGCAGGGCGTCCAGCCGTTCGAGCGACAGCGCCAGATGAGCGCCACGTTTGGTCCCGGCCACCGCGTGGATCTCGTCGACGATGACGGTGTGCACCCCGGCCAGCCCCGCGCGCGCCTTCGAGGTGAGGAGCAGGTAGAGGGACTCGGGTGTGGTCACCAGGATGTCCGGCGGTCGGGTCGCGAACGCCCGACGCTGGGCCGGCGGCGTGTCCCCGGTGCGCGCCTGGACCTCGATCTGCGGGACGGGCAGACCCGCCCGGGCCGCCGCCTGGCCGATGCCGACGAGCGGCGAGCGCAGGTTGCGTTCGACGTCGGCCGTCAGCGCCTTGAGTGGTGAGACGTAGAGCACCCGGCACCGGGCGGCCGGGTCGTCGGGCGGCGGTGCGGCCACGAGGGAGTCGATCGCCCACAGGAACGCCGCGAGCGTCTTGCCCGAACCGGTCGGCGCGACGACGAGGGCGTGCCGACCGCTGGCGACCGCAGCCCAGGTGCCCTCCTGGGCGGGCGTCGGCCCGGCGAACGCGCCGGTGAACCAGGCCCGGGTCGGCGCGCTGAAGGCGGCCAGTGCGCCGGACGATTCCACGTCGCCATTGTGGGCCCGGCCGCCCACACGGGTCGCGCACCGACGGGACGGGTGGGGCGGGTCCCGGGTCCCGGTCCGCGCGGACGTGCGGCCGGGTGTCGGCCATGGGTGGCAGGCTGGGGTCGTGCGCTACCGGGAGTTCGATCAGCTGGTCGAGGAGGTGCTCGGCCGGGTCCAGGGCCGGGTCCTGGTCACCACCTTGCACCTGGGGTCGCTGGAGGACCGGACCGCGGAGCAGGCGCTGGCGGACGGCGAGGAACCTGCGCACGTGTGGCACGCACTGGCCGATGAGCTCCAGATCGACGAGGCGCACCGCTGGGGTGTCGGTGCTGCGCGCAACACCCCGCCGCGCCGGAGGGCCTGAGCATGGCGGGACCGGGGTGGGGACGGCTGCCGCGCATCGAACCCGGTGATGTGGGCGACACGCTCTCGGCGCTGGTGACCACGGCTCTCGGCCTCGCGGTCGCGATCTGGCTGGTCGATGGTGCGGCGGCGCTCAACCCGTGGGGGATCGCCGTCGCGGCGGTCGCGGTCGGGGTGGGTGATCTGCTGCTGCGGCCGCCCCTGCGGCTGGTCGCCCGCCGAGGGGGCGTCGGGGCGGCGCTCGGCGTCGGGCTGGCGGGCCAGCTCGTGGTCGCCTTCGGGGCGCTGCTGCTCGCGCCGGGTATCCGGGTGTCCTCGGTGTGGTCGGCGCTGTGGGTGCTGGCGATCGCCGCGGTCGTGATGGCGGTCGGCCGCTGGGTCTGGGGGTCGCACGACAACGACTACGTCGTCGGTGACCTGGTGCGTCGCTCGCGGCGCAGGCTGCGGCGGACGGGCGGTGCGCAGGACGTGCCGGACTCGCCGGGGCGCGATCCGGGGCTGCTCGTCGTGCAGCTCGACGGGGTGGGTCGTGCCGTGCTGGACGAGGCGATCGAGGGCGGCCTCGCCCCGACGCTGCTGCGGTGGCTCACCGACGGCTCGCACGTCCTGGAGCCGTGGTGGGCGTGCGTGCCGTCGTCGACCCCGGCCTCGCAGGCGGGCATGCTGCACGGCGCCGCCGACCAGATCCCGGCGTTCCGCTGGTGGGACCGGGATGCCGGCCGCCTGGTGGTGACCAACCACCCGGCTGACGCCGCTCGTGTCGAGGTGCTGCTGTCCGACGGCGAGGGTCTGCTCGCGCACGGCGGGACCGCGGTCTCGACGATGTTCTCCGGCGATGCGGCCCGGGCCTACCTGGTGATGAGCCGGACGCGACCGGGTCCACGCATGCGGCCGGACCTGGGACCCGGCGGGGCGTACCTGAGGTTCTTCGCGAGCCCGTTCCTGCTGTCACGTGCCCTCACGCTCTCGGCCGGCGAGGTGGTCAAGGAGCTCTACCAGGCGCGCCGGCAGCGGGTGAACGATGTGCGGCCGCGCATCGACCGCGGCGGGTGGTACGTGGTGCTGCGCGCGGTCACCAACGTGCTGCTGCGTGACCTGTCGACCTCCCTGGTCGCCGAGGCGATGGTGCGCGGGGACCCGACAGTGTTCGTGGACTTCGTCGACTACGACGAGATCGCCCACCATGCCGGTCCGACGCGGCCCGAGTCGTTGCGGGCCATCGAGGGTCTGGACGGTGTGCTCGCGACGCTGTCGCGGGTGGCGCTGGCGGCGCCGCGCGACTACCAGGTGGTGGTGGTGTCGGACCACGGGCAGTCGCTCGGCCCGACCTTCGAGCAGGTCGAGGGGCGCCGGTTGGTGGACACGGTGCGTGCGCTCATGGCCGCCCCGGCCGGTGACGGCGTGCAGACCGAGTCGAGCGAGGACTGGGGGCCGGTCAACGCCCTGCTCATGCCCTTCGCGCGCAGCGGGACGCAGGTGGCGGTCGGGCCGGAGCGCACGGGCCGCGCGCCTCGTCCGGCCGTGCCTGACGAGCTGCCCGAGGTCGTCGTCGGCGCCTCCGGCAACCTCGGCATGATCTGGTTCCCTCGTCTGGACCATCGGCCCGGTCTGGACGAGCTGCGTGACCGCTGGCCCGGGCTGGTGGCGGGGCTCGCTGCGCGGCCGGGGGTCGGCGCGGTGGTGGTCGACAGCGCCGAGGGGCTGCTCGCCGTCGGCGCGCGTGGCGTGCACCCGCTCGAATCGGGTGCACCCGTCGAGGGTGAGGACCCGCTGGTCGCGATGGGCCCGCGGGCGGCGGCCGACCTGGCCCGGGTGGGTCGTCTGCCGCACACGGGCGACCTCGTGCTCATCTCCGCGGTCAGCGGGCGCGGCCACGTGCACGCCTTCGAGGGGCAGGTGGGCTCGCACGGTGGGCTGGGGGGCCCGCAGAACGAGGCGTTCGTGGTGCACCCGACCTCCTGGCCGCTGGACGACGGTCTGCGCGAACCGCTCGCGGGTGCCCGCTGGCTGGTGGGCGCCGACGCCGTGCACACCCAGCTCGTGGCGTGGCAGCGGGCCGCGGGGCTGCGCCCGTGACCGATGCCGTGCGCTGGCTCGGGCACGCGAGCGTCGTGCTGGACGTCGCGGGGCAGCGGCTGCTGACCGATCCGCTGCTGCGCCGCCACGCGGGTCTGCTGCGCCGTCGCGGTGCGGCGCCCGCACCGCAGGCCTGGGCGTCACCGGAGGTGGTGCTGGTGTCCCACCTGCACCACGACCACGCCGAGCTCGGCTCGCTGCACCTGCTCGGCGACGTGCCGACCCTCACGGCGGCGGCGAACGCGCGGTGGTTGCGCGAGCACGGCGTGCCGGGGGCGGTCGGTCTGGACGACCACGAGTGGTGGCCGCTGCCGGCCGGCGACGTGCGGGTGCGTCGGGTGCCCGCCGATCACGGCCACCGTCCGATGCCGCACCGCCCCAACGCCGTGACCGGGTTCGTGGTGCGGACGCCGTCGCTGGTCTGCTGGTTCGCGGGCGACACCGGTCCGTTCCCGCAGATGCGCGACCTGGCACGCCTGGCCGGGGCGCCGATCGACCTGGCGATCGTGCCCGTGGGCGGGTGGGGGCCACGGCTGTCGGGCGGTCACCTGGATCCGGTGCAGGCGGCCGTCGCGGTGGGGTTGTGCGGTGCGCGGATGGCGCTCCCGGTGCACTGGGGGACGTTGCACCCGCCGGCCGGCCGGCAGCTGCCGCCGGGCTGGATGGACCGCGCGGGCGCGGCCTTCGCCCAGGCGTGCGTGCGCCACGCCCCGGGGTGCCGTCCGCTGGTGCTCGACCTGGGGGAGCAGGTGCTCCTGGACTGACGGCGTGTCGGATGTCGTCGAACAGGTGTACGGGTATTCTCGTCGGCGGGTGACCACCTTCGAACCGTCCCCAGCCGTCGTCGAGCAGAGCTCGGCCGACGGTCACAGGACGGGATCTCGTGGGCGTGTCGGTGGTCGGACATACGGTCGCCCGAGTGACCAAGACCAGCCCCCGCACCACTGCGGACCGCCCCGGCGGCCGCCCGAGACGAACGAGGACTGACATGCCTCCTGCAGCCGCGAACGCACCGAAGGACCGCGAGAAGGCCCTCGAGGCCGCCCTCAGCCAGATCGACCGCCAGTTCGGCAAGGGCTCGGTCATGCGCCTGGGCGATGAGGTGCGGGCCCCGATCGAGGTGATCCCCACCGGCTCGATCGCCCTCGACATCGCGCTCGGCATCGGCGGGCTGCCCCGCGGTCGGGTCGTGGAGATCTACGGCCCGGAGTCCTCGGGCAAGACGACGGTCGCGTTGCACGCCGTGGCCAACGCCCAGAAGGCCGGCGGGATCGCGGCCTTCATCGACGCCGAGCACGCGCTCGACCCGGAGTA
>JAHIJU010000198.1 GCA_018898235.1 Actinomycetota bacterium
AAGCTCGAGATCGTCGGCACCGGTTACCGCGTGCAGGCCAAGGGCACGGACCTCGAGTTCGCGCTCGGGTTCAGCCACTCGGTCCCCGTGAAGGCGCCCGACGGCATCTCGTTCCAGGTCGAGTCGCCGACGAAGTTCTCCGTGTCGGGTATCGACAAGCAGCAGGTGGGCGAGGTCGCCGCCAACATCCGCAAGATCCGCAAGCCCGAGCCGTACAAGGGCAAGGGTGTGCGGTACGCGGACGAGGTCGTGCGGCGCAAGGTCGGAAAGGCTGGGAAGTAAGCCATGGCGATCTCCATCAAGGGCAAGGGCAAGGGCATCGCGCGCCAGCGCCGTCACCTGCGCCTGCGCAAGAAGGTCACCGGCACGCCGGCCCGCCCGCGTCTCGTCGTCACTCGTTCGGCGCGGCACATCACGGCCCAGGTCGTGGACGACACCATCGGGCAGACCGTTGCGTCCGCCTCGACCGTCGAGTCGGCGCTGCGTGACCTGTCGGGCGACAAGACGGCCAGGGCCCGCAAGATCGGCGAGCTCGTCGCCGAGCGTGCGAAGGCCAAGGGCGTCGAGGCCGTCGTGTTCGACCGCGGCGGCAACAAGTACCACGGCCGCGTGGCCGCGGTGGCGGACGGCGCACGCGAGGGCGGTCTGTCACTGTGACCACGACGACGAAGACGAAGAAGAGGACCATCTGATGGCTGCACCAGCTCGCAGCAACACCGGCGCCCAGGGCGGCACCGGCGGCGACCGTCGCGACGGTGGACGTCGTGAGGGCGGGCGGCGTGACGCCGCCGAGAAGAGCGCGTTCCTCGAGCGCGTCGTGACCATCAACCGTGTCGCCAAGGTCGTCAAGGGCGGTCGGCGGTTCAGCTTCACCGCGCTCGTCGTGGTCGGCGACGGTGACGGAACGGTCGGTGTCGGCTACGGCAAGGCCAAGGAGGTGCCCGCGGCCATCGCCAAGGGTGTCGAGGAGGCGAAGAAGAACTTCTTCCGCGTCCCGCGCATCCAGGGCACCATCCCGCACCCCGTGCAGGGTGAGGCCGCAGCCGGTGTCGTCTTCATGCGGCCGGCCTCCCCGGGTACCGGTGTGATCGCCGGTGGTCCGGTGCGCGCCGTGCTGGAGTGCGCCGGCATCCACGACGTGCTGAGCAAGTCGCTCGGTTCGTCGAACTCGATCAACATCGTGCACGCGACGGTGGCGGCGCTCAAGGGGCTCGAGCAGCCCGAGGCCGTGGCTGCCCGTCGTGGGCTGCCGACCGACCACGTGGTGCCCGCAGCGATCCTGCGCGCCCAGGCCGCCGGGCTGGCCGCCAAGGCCGAGGCATCGAAGGTGGGTGCCTGATGGCTCAGCTCAAGGTGACCCAGTTGAAGTCCGCCATCGGCGGCAAGCAGAACCAGCGCGACACGCTTCGCTCCCTGGGCCTGAAGCGGATCGGTGACGTCGTCCTGAAGGCCGACCGTCCCGAGATCCGCGGCATGGTCACCACGGTGCGCCACCTGGTCGCGGTCGAGGAGGTGGACTGATGGCTGACGAGAAGGCTGACGTGACGGCCGACGAGGCCCCCAAGGCCCCCAAGGCCGCGGCCAAGAAGCCGGCCGCCGCGAAGGCGGCTCCCGCTGCTGCGGCGGCGCAGGCCGGCGCTCCGAAGGCGAAGGCTCCCAAGGCTGCGAAGGCTGCCCCGAAGGACAAGACGGCTCCGGCCGTCGAGGCCGCGGGACACGGTGGGACGCTGCGCGTGCACCACCTTCGCCCGGCCGCGGGTGCCCACACCCCCAAGACCCGGGTGGGTCGCGGTGAAGGTGGCGCACGAGGCAAGACGGCCGGTCGTGGCACCAAGGGCACCAAGGCCCGCTACCAGGTCCCGACCGCCTTCGAGGGCGGGCAGATGCCGCTGCACATGCGGCTGCCGAAGCTGCGCGGGTTCAAGAACCCGTTCCGCACCGAGTACCAGGTCGTGAACCTGGACCGGCTCGCCGAGCTGTACCCGGCGGGCGGGGACGTCACCGTCTCGGACCTGGTCGCCAAGGGCGCGGTCCGCAAGGGCCTGCCGGTCAAGGTCCTGGGGACCGGTGAGGTCGCGGTGAAGCTCGCGGTTGACGTCGACAAGCTGTCTGCCTCGGCGAGGGACAAGATCCTCGCCGCTGGCGGGAGCGTGACGAACGGCTGAACGTAGTGGACGCGGGTCGAGGTCGTAGGACGTCGTCGGCCCGCGTCCCTTCGTATCGGCTAGGGTGCTCCGGGGCGTAGGCGCACACACCCGGACCCCCGCCGGTCGGCGCCCTGCCGACCGCGAGACAGCCGCCCTGGGCGGCCCAGGAGGACAGGTGTTCAGCGCATTCGTGCGGGCGTTC
>JAHIJU010000512.1 GCA_018898235.1 Actinomycetota bacterium
CCTGGCGGGAGCAGCGTTCCACCACAGGAACCCTACGCAGGCGCCCAGCACCGCCCCGCAGATGATAGCGATGTCCAGGGCGGGCACCCCGGTGAAATCGTAGAACTTGGGGTGCTCGGTAATCGGGTGGCGAAACATCGTGAACGCTATTAAAAGGTAAGCCGCCATTACCATTATCATGGAACCGGTTGCCAGCCCATCGAGCCCGTCGGTCAGGTTGACCGCGTTGGAGGACGCGGTAAGCATGATGAACACCCATATGAATAAAAGCCAGCCCAGGCCCGGCCCGAATACCCCCAGGAAGCTGAACTTCGCCGGTAGGGCAGGATACCCCTGGCAACTGAATTGGGTGGCGAAGCAGGTGAAGCCGACGGCGATAACAAGCTGCCCCAGGAACTTCACCGAAGGCTTCAGGCCCAGCGAACGCTCCTTCCTTATCTGGATGAAGTCGTCGGCAAACCCCAGCAGTCCGCAGGCGACCATGGTGCCTATCACCACGAGACCCTCGGGCGTCCTCGCGGACATTAGCAGGTAGGCCACCACCGTCCCCACCACTATCAGGAGCCCCCCCATGGTAGGCGTCCCCTCCTTCACGAAGTGGGCGTGGGGGCCGTCCTCGCGGATTACCTGCCCGTACCTCCTCCGGAGCAGCAGCTTGACAAGCCCGGGGGTGAACACCAGGCATATAAAGCCGGATATGAAGGCGGCCCCCAGGACCTTATACATCGGCGACCATCTTCTCTCTGGCGAAACCGTTGGAGGCCAGCTCGTCGGCCAGGGACTCCAGCCCCATCACCCTCGATGCCTTGACCAGTACGACGTCGCCCGGCTCGACTATATCACCAAGGATGCACGCCGCGTCCCCGGCGGACTGGCAACAGAACACACTGCCCCGCGGCAGACCGCCCGCGAGCGCCGCCACCGCGTAGTCTTTCGCGTCTTTTCCTATGGCGACGAGCAAGTCCAGGTCGAGCGAAACCACCTCGCGGCCGGCCTCCAGGTGGTACTCCCCGCTCCCGGCTCCGAGCTCGGCCATCGGGCCCAGCACCGCTATGGTGCGGCGTTTCTCCCCCATCGCCGCCAGCGTCTCTAGGGCGGCCCTCATCGATTGCGGATTAGCGTTGTAGGCGTCGTTTATCACCAGATAGCCCCCGGGGGCCTGCCGGGCGTCCATTCGCCACGGCGAGAGCCGTGCCCGCCGGAGCCCCGCGGCTATCGCCTCCGGGTCAAGTCCCATCTCCCTGGCGCAGGCCGCGGCCGCCAGGGCGTTGATCACCTGGTGCCCGCCCACCGCCTGGATGCCGACCTCGACCTCGAAGCCGGGGCCGTGCAATGCAAAAGCCGGGTAGCCACGTTCATCCAGCCTCACCCCCGTGGCCCGGTAGGCGGCGGAGCGTGAGTACCCGAACTTCACCACGCGGGCACTCGTTCGCCTTGCCACCTGGCGCGTCCGGCTGTCATCCGCGTTCAAGAACAAGGTCCCGTCCCGGGGAAGCGCCGCGGCCAGTTCCCCCTTGGTCCCGGCCACCGCCTGGGAGCTCCCAAACAGCTCCAGGTGGCCCGGTCCTATGTTGGTTATGATGCCTCTTCGTGGCTTTACTATCCGCGCCAGCGCCTTGATGTCACCGGGGTGCCTGGCCGCCATCTCGGTGATGAGCACCCGGTCCCCGCTTTTCACGGAAAAGACCGTCAACGGTGTCCCTATCTCGTTGTTGTAGCTCCCCGGGGATGCCGCCACCCTGTAGCTCATCCCCAGACATGAGGCCAGGAAATCCTTGGTGCAGGTCTTACCGGTGGTCCCGGTCACCCCTATGGCCTCGATATCCAGACAGTCACGGACATGAGCGGCAAGGCCTCCCATCGCCTCGATTGTATCCTCCACCGCTATAAGCGGCAACTCCCCGCCCCGGCGGCGGAACTCCTCGGCGTACCGGTTCCCCCGCTCTACCATCGCCGCCCGCGCCCCGGCCCGGCGGGCATCATCGAGAAAGGAGTGGCCGTCGTTCCGCTCGCCCTCGAGGGCGACAAAGAGATCGCCGTCGCCGATCTCGCGTGAGTCAATCCCCACACCTGACACCCTCGGCCGGCCCGACCCGTCCAGGAAACCGCCGGTCACTTCCGCTATCCGCCTCAGGCTAACGCTCTTCACCGGTCACCTCCCTTAGTGCCTCGTTCCATAAATACGGTGTCGTATCGAGAGCGCCGAGGCGCCGCTCCGGCAAGGCGCGCGACCGAGCTGTACTCCGCGAGTACCGCGAGGGAGCGGAACGCGGCAGGCGCGGATGCATCGACGTTCGAATACCAGCTTATTTATGGAACGAGACACTTAGTACCTCCCTTAGAATCTCACGGTCATCAAATGGAATAACCCTGTCGGCAAAGATTTGGCCGCTTTCATGCCCTTTTCCTGCAACCACCAGCAGGTCCCCGGGCCGGGCCTCGCCCACCGCGTAGGCTATTGCCTCCCGGCGGTCCACCTCCACCGTGTAGCGGTCCGGTGGAAACCGCCCGCTAACCCCCTCCAGGATCATCTCGATGATCGCCTCCGGGTCCTCCCCCCGTGGGTTGTCTGACGTGATGACGCAGAGGTCGGA
>JAHIJU010000199.1 GCA_018898235.1 Actinomycetota bacterium
CCGGCCCTCCTCGACCGCGATCTTGACCAGTCGACCGACCCCGAGGTCGTCGATCGTCTCGAACGGCGACACCGACAGGACCCCGTTCGACGTGTACTGGGCGAAGAAGGCGCCCTCGACGTCGTCCCGGGAGAAGCCCCACGTGGTCTGGGTGAGGTCGTTGGTGCCGAACGAGAAGAACTGCGCCTCGTCGGCGATCCGGCCCGCGGTGAGCGCCGCACGCGGCAGCTCGATCATGCAGCCGACCGGGAGGTCGATCTGCACGCCGCGGGAGGCCGAGACCTCCGCCATGATCGTGATCGCCATGTCGCGCACGAGCCGCAGCTCCTGCACCGAGCCGATCAGGGGCACCATGATCTCCGCGTGCGGCGTGCCACCCGCCGCCAGACGGTCCGCGACGGCCTCGGCGATCGCCCGGATCTGCAGCTCGAAGAGCCCCGGGACCACCAGCCCGAGCCGCACGCCGCGCAGCCCGAGCATCGGGTTGGCCTCGTGCATGTGCTCGACGGCCGCGAGCAGCTTCACGTCGTTCTCGTCGACCTGACCGCGTTCGGCGGCCAGCGCCACCTTGACCGACAGGCTCGTCAGATCGGGCAGGAACTCGTGCAGCGGCGGGTCGAGCAGCCGGATCGTCGTGGGCAGACCGTCCATCGCCTCGAGCAGCTCGACGAAGTCGCCGCGCTGCAGCGGGAGCAGGGCGTCCAGGGCCGACTGCTTCTCGTCATCGGTCTCGGCCAGCACGACGTGCTCGATGAGCACCCGACGTTCACCCAGGAACTGGTGCTCGGTGCGGCACAGCCCGACGCCCTGGGCGCCCAGCCTGCGGGCCCGTGCGGCATCGGCCGCGTTGTCGGCGTTGGCGTGCACCCGCAGCCGTCGCACCTGGTCGGCGTGCACCAGGATCCGGTCGACGGCCCGGACGAGTTCGGCCGCCTCGCCGTCCCCCGCCTGGGCCAGGGCGGCCTCCAGACCGTCCTCCAGGTACGTGCTCACGGGCGACGGTGTGACGGGCACGTCGCCGATGAAGACCTCACCCGTCGTGCCGTCGATCGCCACGACGTCACCCTCGACGACGGTCCGCCCCTTGCAGGTCAGCGACCGGGCGACCGGGTCGATCACCAGCTCCTCGGCGCCCACCACCGCGGTACGGCCCATGCCCCGGGCCACCACGGCGGCGTGCGAGGTCTTGCCGCCACGGGCGGTCAGGATGCCGACGGCCGCGATCATCCCGCCGAGGTCGTCGGGGTTCGTCTCGCGCCGGACGAGGATGACGTCCTTGCCCTGGGCGGCCCACTCCTGCGCTCGCACCGGGTCGAACACCGCGGCGCCGACCGCTGCCCCCGGCGAGGCGGCCATGGCCTTGGTGAGCAGGGGAGCCGGGTGGCCGGATGCGAACTGCGGGAAGAGCAGCTGCGAGAGCTGGGCACCGGTCACCCGGGACAGCGCCTCGTCCATGGTGATCAGGTGCTCGTCGACCAGCTGGGTGGCGATCCGGAAGGCCGCGTTGGCGGTCCGCTTGCCGACCCGCGTCTGCAGCATCCACAGCTTGCCGCGCTCGATGGTGAACTCGATGTCGCACAGGTCGCGGTAGTGCGTCTCGAGCTGGCGCATGACCTTGCGCAGCTGGCGGTAGGACTTCGGGTCGACCTGCTCCATGTCCTTCAGCGACAGCGTGTTGCGGATGCCCGCGACGACGTCCTCACCCTGGGCGTTCGCCAGGTAGTCGCCGTAGTCGCCCGTCATCCCGCTGGCCGGGTCGCGGGTGAACGCGACGCCCGTGCCGGAGTCCGGCCCGAGGTTGCCGAAGACCATCGTGACGATGTTGACCGCCGTGCCCAGGTCGTCCGAGATGCGCTCGCGACGGCGGTAGAGGCGTGCCCGGTCGGTGCCCCAGGAGTTGAAGACCGCGACGATCGCCATGTCGAGCTGCTCGCGCGGGTGCTGCGGGAAGTCGCGACCGGTCTGCGTCTGCACGATCGCCTTGAACGTGCCGACCAGCTCACGCAGGTCGGCGGCTGTCAGATCGACGTCGGAGGCCACACCACGGGCCGCCTTGGCCTTGTCGAGGGCGTCGGCGAACACGTCGCCGTCGATGCCGAGCACCGTGCGCCCGAACATCTGGATCAGGCGGCGGTAGGAGTCCCACGCGAACCGCTCGTCACCGGAGAACTCGGTGAGGCCGTTGACGCTGGCGTCGTTCAGGCCGACGTTGAGGACGGTCTCCATCATGCCGGGCATCGAGAACTTGGCGCCCGAGCGCACCGAGACCAGCAGCGGTTCATGGACGTCGCCGAGCTGGCGACCCATCGTGTCCTCGAGGTGCCGCAGCGCCTGCGTGACCTCGACCCGCAGCTCGGGAGGAACCTGCCCGTCGGCCATGTAGGCCCGACACGCCTCGGTGGTGATCGTGAAGCCCGGCGGTACCGGGAGGCCGAGCCGGGTCATCTCGGCGAGGTTCGCACCTTTGCCGCCCAGCAGGTCCTTCTGGTCCTTGTTGCCCTCGCTGAAGTCCTTGACGTATCTGGCCACGCCGACACCTCCGAGCTCGTCCGGGCATCGTTGCCCGTTCCATCGGTCAGTCTGGTCGACCCGCAGGTACCGACCCCGGGGACGATGGGCCCAGCCCGCTGGCGGGACCACCTCCCACACTGCGGCACGATCGGGCGCCGCGCGAGCGTGCCGGTAGACTTGACCTGCCCGTCCGACCACCTTCGAAGGAGCGCACGGCGCACGCCGAGCACATGAGCGAGCAGCGAGCCACACCCCGCACGAGCGCGCCCCCGGCCCGGGTGGAGCATCGCATCGCTGTCCCGGTGTCCGTGCCGATGGTCGGGTTGCTCGGGCCGCGTGACGAGGTGCTGCGCGCCGTCGAGCGCGGTTTCCCGGGTGTCGACATCCACGTGCGCGGCAACGAGTTCTCCTTCGCCGGTCCGGCCGGGGACGTCGCGCTCGCGGCCCGGTTGGTCGACGAGCTCGCCGAGACGGTCGCGGCCGGTGCCGCCATCGGGCCGGAGGTGGTCGAACGGTCGATCGCCATGCTCACGGCCGGCACCCAGGTGCGCCCGGCCGATGTGCTGACCCTCGACGTGCTGTCGTGGCGCGGACGGACCATCCGGCCCAAGACCGCCGGGCAGAAGGAGTACGTCGACGCGATCGACGACCACACCCTGACCTTCGGGATCGGCCCGGCCGGCACCGGGAAGACCTACCTGGCGATGGCCAAGGCCGTCCAGGCGCTGCAGACCAAACGCGTCAGCCGGATCGTGCTCACCCGCCCCGCGGTCGAGGCCGGTGAACGGCTGGGCTTCCTGCCCGGGTCCTTGGCCGAGAAGATCGACCCGTACCTGCGCCCGCTGTACGACGCGCTGCACGACATGGTCGACCCGGACTCGATCCCACGGCTCCTGGAGGCCGGCACCATCGAGGTCGCGCCGCTGGCCTACATGCGCGGACGCACCCTCAACGACTCCTTCATCATCCTGGACGAGGCGCAGAACACCTCGGCCGAGCAGATGAAGATGTTCCTCACGCGGCTCGGCTTCGGCTCGACCGTCGTGGTGACCGGTGACGTCACGCAGGTCGACCTGCCGGCCTCGGCGTCCTCCGGGCTGCGGGACGCCCAGCAGGTGCTCGCCGACGTCGAGGACGTCGCGTTCTGTCGGCTGACCTCGGCCGACGTCGTCCGCCACCGCCTGGTGGGGGACATCATCGACGCCTACGCCCAGGCCGAGGTCGACCGGGCCCACGGGACGCGGGGAGGACGATGAGCATCGAGGTCTCCAACGAGTCAGGGGTGGCGGTCGACGAGGCCGAGTTCGCCGCGCTGGCCCGCTACGTGCTCGACGAGATGCACCTGCACCCGCAGACCGAGCTGTCCGTGCTGCTGGTGGACACCGACACGATGAGCGATCTGCACATCAAGTGGATGGACGAGGCCGGGCCCACCGATGTGCTCTCGTTCCCGATGGACGAGCTGCGTCCCGGGCACGTGGGCGCGGTGACCCCCGCCGGGCTGCTCGGCGACGTGGTGCTGTGCCCCGAGGTCGCCGCCGCCCAGGCCAAGGCCGCAGGCCACAGCACCGCCGAGGAGCTGCTGCTGCTCACGGTGCACGGGATCTTGCACCTGCTCGGCTACGACCATGCGGAGCCGGACGAGGAGAAGGAGATGTTCGACCTGCAGCGTCGGCTGCTGCTCACTTTCCTCGCCGGACGATGAACGCGCCCGGTGCCCTGCTGATCCCGCTGGCGGTCCTGGGCTACGTGCTCGCGGCCCTGCTGTCGGCCGGTGAGACGGCTGTGACGCGGGCCACCCGGACCCAGGTCGCGGTCCTGGTCAACGACGGCAACCCCGCGGCGGCCAGGGTGCAGGCGCTGGTGGCGCGGCCGGTGCGCGTCGCGGCCGCGGCCGCCTTCGTCCGGCTGCTCGCCGAGATGGTCGCCACCGTCGCCGTCACCGTGGCGCTGGCCGCGACCGGCTGGGCGTGGCCCGCGGTGGTCGCCGTCGCGCTGGTCGTGAGCGCCGCGGTGGCCTGGGGGCTGGTCCGGGTCAGTCCGCGGTCGATCGGCCGACGGCACCCCGTCGCCACCCTGGCGGCCATGTCCCGGCTGCTCACGGCGGTGTCCGCGGTCGCCGGTGGGGTCGGCCGGACCACGACCGCCGCGCTGAGCGCCGAGGCCGAGCAGGACGAGCTGCGCGACATGGTGGCGCGGGTCGCCGAGTCCGATGCGATCGAGGAGGGTGAGCGGCAGATGTTCCGCTCCGTCCTCGAGCTGCGCGACACCCTCACCCGCGAGGTCATGGTGCCGCGCACCGACATGGTGACCACCGGTGCGACCACGACGCTGCGCAAGTCGCTCGCGCTGCTGCTGCGCTCGGGCTTCTCCCGGGTGCCCGTGATCGGGGAGTCGGTCGACGACGTGCGCGGCGTGCTCTACCTCAAGGACGTGGTGCGGCACATCCCCGGGGCCAACGGCGCGCACGACGGGGCCGCGCTCGACGAGCCCACGGCGGGCCTGACCCGGCCCGCGGTGTTCGTCCCGGAGTCCAAACCGGTCGACGACCTGCTGCGCGACCTGCGCGACGGGTCATCGCACATCGCGATGGTCGTCGACGAGTACGGCGGGATCGCCGGGCTGGTCACCATGGAGGACGCGCTGGAGGAGATCGTCGGGGAGCTCACCGACGAGCACGACCCGTCCGCCCCGGTGGTCGAGGACCTCGGCGACGGGGTGTTCCGGGTCCCGGCCCGGCTGGGGCGGGACGAGCTGGGTGAGCTGTTCGGCATCGAGGTGGAGGACGAGGACGTGGACACCGTCGGAGGGTTGCTCGCCAAGGCGCTGGGGAGGGTTCCGTTACCCGGTTCGGTGGGTGAGATCCATGGCCTGCACCTGGTGGCCGACCGGGTCGAAGGACGCCGCCGACGGTTGGCGACAGTGCTGGCCAGCCGCACCGACGAGGAGGTCGCCCCGTGACCGCACCCGGGTACCGCAGCGGGCTGGTGTGCCTGGTGGGTCGGCCGAACTCGGGGAAGAGCACGCTCACCAACGCCCTGGTCGGGATGAAGGTGGCGATCACCTCCGGCCGTCCGCAGACCACGCGGCACGTGGTGCGCGGCATCGTGCACCGGCCGGACGCGCAGCTCGTGCTGGTCGA
>JAHIJU010000200.1 GCA_018898235.1 Actinomycetota bacterium
AGCACGTCGAGGTCTTCCTGGATGGCTGTGTGAGAACTTCCATCCTCGGGAGGCCTCGACCCCTACCCGGGCACCGACGCGCCGACCGCTCCCCGCGCCACATGGCCGCCAACTACACCCTCAACTGGGAAGAGCCCCTCAACCGCCGACGCGACACTCATCCGCACCATCCCGCTCCCTCTTGGCACAGTCCAAGGCGCCAGCTACAGTCGGCTGCGCGGGGGTGGTCACAGGAATGATCCAGCGGGTCCATAGGAAAGTGAGATCGACCCACACGAGCGTTCGAGTCCCCCCCGCTCTAGTTGACCCAGATTCAACTCTGGTTGGGGGAGCGTCATGATTTCCATTCAACGACAAAGGCGTCGAGTCGGCGCAGTCTTGGGTTTGACCTTCGCGTTGGCTGCGACGGTCCTTCCCTCCGCGCCAGCGATCGCGTCCGACCAGCCGTCGCCGCAAGTCAGGGACATGCAGGTCGTCCGCGCTTCTGAGCTGATCAAGAGCAGCCCAGGTGCAAATGCGGGCGAATTCACAGTGACAATGGACGCCGGATCCTACCGCGACGCCGCTGGCACTGTTCGTACGTTCGCCACTACCGCAACCTGGGTCTGCAACATCAAGACCGACAGCCCCCACTATTCGAGCGGGTCCGGCGGCGTAATTGCCAAGGCGCGAGTTTCCTGCGGGGGACCAGCTGCCACGCTTCCGGTCAATGTCTACATGATGTTGCGGAGGAGTGTCACCAACTCTCAAAGCGGACTCTCGCTCGTCCGTGAATCTCAGTACACGCAGAACGTCATTGCAAACCTCGGGTACCAGACGTGGTACTGCCCAGCGCAAGGGAACCAGGGAGCACCGCGAGCCGCCTATTTCAGGGCCAGCTCGTCTGGTGTGCTGATGCCACCGATCGTCGCGAACAACATCGGTGCATCGGCTTCGAGCTTCGTCTACGTCCCCTAGGGTGTGTGTCGAATGACCGAGAGGAGTTCGCGTGCGCGCAACTTTGATCGATGAACGAAGTGCCTCGGGTGAACTGCCTGCGCCTGACTTCAGGGTGGAGTTTGTCGATGACTCCGCAAGGGCGCACGAGACCTGGCGTGTCGCCGAGGTTGCGGATGTTGTTGATGTGATTAGTTGGGCGCAGAAGGTCGCGACGGGAAGGCGGTTTACGGTTTATCTGGAGATTCCGACCGTTCGGGTCGACCAGGTGACGATTGTGCCTGTCTCACGCGGCTAGCTGAGCCACACTAGATCGATGGCCGACGGTCGATGGCATGCTCGGCGCGACGCCAGACGCGCAGCCGAAGATCGCACGCGTTGCCCCGGTGGCCAGAACTGGTCACCGGGGCGATGACGCGCGGCGTGTCGGACCCCTCAACTGACCAGTTGCCGAGGGCTCGGCCCGACGCCTCACCTGACCGGTTGCCGAGGGCCCGGTCGGCCCCCTCACCTCACCAGTTGCCGAGGGCCCGGCCCGGAGCCTCGGCACGCGAGGTGCGCACCGGGACCCGCGACCCGGACCGGGGTCTGCCGAGCCCTCACGTGCCCTCCGGGTCCACCACCGCGTCCCACAGCCAGCGGGGCAGCCGCGCCGGGCTGATCTTGTAGACCTGGGCCAGCCGCGCCGTGGCCAGGTCGCCGAGCAGGCTCGGCACGTGGGTCGGGGCGCCGGCCAGGAAGGACGTGAGCCCGATCCGGTGGTTCTGCACGGCCAGCCCGGAGCGCTCGGGCTGTGCCCAGAACCGGGCCGCGGCGACCGGGTCGGCCACATCGTCCTCGGTCACCACCGGTGCGGCCAGACCCGCGTTGAGTCGGCGCACCCACAACCGGCGCCGGGCCTGCGCCACGGCCACCGGGTCCACGACCGCCACGTCGAGCTCGGAGTCGTGGCTGTAGCCGCGCCGGTTGCAGTTGGCAGAACCGGTGACCAGCAGCTCGTCGTCGAACACCCACGTCTTGGAGTGCACGTAGAACGGGGCGGCGGCCGTCGGACGCAGACCGGTGCCCAGGTCGGCGTTGGAGCGGTAGTGGCAGACCAGCACCTTCGACCCGCCGGCCGCCACCAGCCGTCGGACGAACGCACGCCGGTGCGCGGCGCCCAACCCCAGGAAGCTGCGGTTGATCTCCGCGACCCGCGTGGTCAGCACGACGAGCGACTCGAACGCCGGGTCGGCCACCCGAGCCACCAGCAGGTCGAGCATCGAGGGCAGGTCGCCCATCGGCTCGTCGGCGACGAGGTACTGGTCCTCCAGGTAGATCGTGCGCGACGGGCGGGCCAGCGCCGCGCGCAGCTGGGCGTACACCGCGTGCCGGCCGTGCGGGGCGAACGCGTAGGTCGGCGCCTGTGCGGCGGCGGCGGCCAGCAGCGGCGGTGCCGCCGGGTCCTTGCCGGTGAAGAAGTCGTTGCCGGACCTCAGCGGCGGGCGTCGCGACAGGGTCAACGTGTGCGGGGTGTTGAGCACCTGGCTGCTGGGCACCGTGCGGCGCCGGCCGAACGGGTGCGGCCGGCCGGGGTTGCCGTAGGTGGTCGAGACCTGCACCTGGGCGCGGCCCTCGACGGCACCCACCCGCAGGCTGCCCGGCGACGGGACGTCCCGGCGGTCGGGGCCAGCAGCGCGAGTGTCGCGTCGTGCTCCACCCACCGGTCGTGGAACACCGTGTAGACGTCGCGGGCCGCAGCACCGCGCAGCCGCACCGCCACCTCGCACCAGCGCTGCTCGATGCGCTGGGCGCGCACGTCCATCGTCGCGACGAACGCGGTGAGCCCGGCCGCGGTGTGCACGACGACGAGCTTCTGGTGGTGCGTGCCGTTGACGTGCAGGTACCGGAAGTCGTTGACGGCCCCGGTGCGGGGCAGCTCGTTGAGCGCCTGCACCACCTCGAGGTTCGACTCGTGGTACGCCCCGCTCGGCTCGGGGTGCAGGTTGAGCAGCACCCGCAGCCGCGCACCACGTCCCACCGCACCGGCCAGCAGGTCGTACCAGGTGACGTCGTCGGGCTGCGGGGACCGGCGGGCGAACCCCGGCGGCGGCGCCTCGTCGGCCACGGGCATGGGTGTGCCCAGCCCCGACTGGAAACCGGCCCAGCAGATGAGGTCGCCCTCACCGGCGGCCTCCACCGCCTGCCGCAGCTGCGCGTAGTACTCGGGGGCGTCGATCAGCACCGTCACGTCGCTGCGACCGTGCACGGCGCCCACTCCGGTTGCCGGATCGGCGCTCAGCCAGTCGGACCTGCCCACCACGTGCTTCGACCTCCACCGCCGGACGATCGGACGCCGTGCCGACCGCCTCGACCACTCTAGGAGGCGCGGGCGACCGGGACCTGTCGGCCGGGTGACGAGCCCATGAGCAGCCGCCTCCGTTCCGGTCGCCAGACCGGAGCCGCCACCTCGCCCTCAGGTGCGCACGGTCAGCCCCGCACCACCCGCTCGACCCCGCGCCCGATGTGCCAGTGCTCGACCACCAGCTGTTCGCCGCTCGCATCCAGGTGCGTCCAGACCACCTCGTGCAGGTCGGCGCGGAAGCCCTCGCCGGGTGGGCCGTCGGTCGGCAGCGGACCGGTGGCCACAGCGAGCCCGGCGACCTTCGCCTCGCCCGGCCAGCGTTGCGGGGCATCGTCGGGCGGGTCGACCGTCGCGCTGTGCAGGGCGAACCGGGGGTCGCGGTGCAGGTCGGCGGCCTTGCGTGCACCGGGCATCGAGCCGAAGGTCAGCTCGCCCTCGACGAAGGTGCACTCGATGCCGCTGATCCGGGGCGAGCCATCGGCCCGCACCGTCGCGATGGTCTTGTGCTTCGCCGCCCCGAGCGCTGGGTCCAGCAGCACGCGCACCCGCGCCGCCAGCTCGGGGGCCTGCGTCTCCACCTCGTGCCAGGTCGCCATCGGGCCAGCCTGCCAGCGGGCACCGACACGCGCCGCCCCGCACCACCCGGGCCGGTTCTCACCCGGACCGTCGCCGGGCACCTCACCGTCGGGCAGGTGGCCCGGGTGCGGACGTGCGATCACCCCAGATCGGCGCACCGTACGCAGCGCGCCGCCGCCGGGCGCACCGCGAGCCGGTCGGCCCCGATCGGGCCCCCGCAGCGCTCGCACACCCCGTACGTCCCGGCGCCCAGTCGGACCTGCGCCGCCTCGACCGCGGTCAGCTCGTCGGTCGCCGCCCGGCGCAGCCCCACCAGCCGGGCCAGGTCGTCGGCCAGCGTCGCGCCCTCGGGGTCGTGCTCGTCGTCGGCCTGCTCGGGGCCGCGGGCGTCCCGCACCACGGCGAGGTCGGCGTCGAGGGCCGCCAGGCGCGCGGCGACCTCGTGCGCGCGGACGGTCAGCGCGGCGGCGGGGTCGGTGGGCACCTGTGGGCAACGCCCGTGCGGTGGGCCGCTGTTCCCTGCGTATCCTGCGGCAGGTCGGCCCCGACACGACGAGGAGCACGGTGACCCAGGCGAGGCAGCAGGTGCAGGCGCACCTCGACGAGCTGTCGGTCACCTCGCGGCGGCACCGCGGCGTGCTGCGCCTGCTGCGCGAACCGGCCACCATCGCCGACCTGGTCGACGCGACCGCGCTGTCCCGTCGGGCCATCGAGACCCTGCTGCGGCTGGCCGGTCCCGACCTGGACCGCGTCGGCGACACCTACCGGCTGGTCGCCGCCGGGTACGACGAGCTCGCGCTGCCCGACGACGCCCCGTTGGCCTGGACCGGGCGGGAGGACCCGGCGCTCGCCGACCGCCTGCTCCCGCTCATCGCCGCCGCGCCGCCGCCGGTCAAGCACCTCGACCACGTCCCGGCGACCCCGGCCTCCGTCGCGCGGCGAGCCACCTGGATGGCCGACGAGCTGTGGCTGCCGGGCGCGACCGTCGCCTTCATCGGCGACCACGACCTGACGTCCGTCGCGCTGGCGCTCGCGGTGCCCGACGTGCGGGTGGTCGTCGTCGACCTGGACACCCGGCTGCTGGAGTACCTGCGCGAGGTGCTGCCGGGCGCCGAGCTGCACCACCTCGACCTGCGTGACCCGCTGCCGGCGCCGCTGGTGGGCGTGGCCGACGCCTTCGTCACCGATCCGCCCTACACGCCCACCGGTGCCGCGCTGTTCGTGGCCCGCGGCCTGACGATGCTGCGTGGTGGGCCGGGCGCGGTGCACCGGCGCGGGCTGCTGGCCTACGGCTACGGCGAGCAGCTGCCGACCCTGGGCCTCAAGGTCCAGCGCGCCGTCCAGGACCTCGAGGTGGTGTTCGAGCAGGTGCTGCCGCGGTTCGGCCGGTACGTCGGTGCGCAGGCCGTCGGCTCGGCCAGCGACTGGTACGTCCTGGCGCCCACCCCGCGGACCGCGCGCGCGGTGGCCCGGTTCACCGTGCCCGATGAGCGGATCTACACCCACGGGCGCCAGTCCCTGGAGGCCGAGCCCGAGTCCGCGGCGTCGCCCGCGGCGGCCGCCGACCCGGCAGACGTGCTGCGGGCGAGGCTGGCCGAGCACGAGGCCTCCACCGTCCGGGCCGCCGCCGTCACCGCGCTGGCCAAGGCGTTGCGCGCCGCGGGGGAGCGGCCCAGCAAGGCGCAGGTGCGTGACCTGGTCGCAGGGGTGCTGGCGCCTGCGGGTTCCACCGTGCCCGACGGCGAGACCGCGCCCGACGGCGACGAACGGCTCGGCGCCCTCGACCCCGCGGCCCGTGCCGCGGTGGCCTCGGCCCTGGTCGCGCTGCTGCCGCCGTCGTCCGGCCGACCCGGCCCGGCCTGAGCCGGACCTGCCCGAGCGGGCCCGCCCCGGCCCCCGGTCCGGCGCCTCAGCCGATCGCCGTCCGGACCGCCAGCGCGAGCACCAGTCCGCCGCCGATGATGGCCGTCCACCGCCGCCCTCGCGGCCCCACCAGCCAGCGCCCGGCCGTTGCCCCCGCGGTGGCCAGCGCCAGCTGCCAGGCCGCCGAGGCCACGACCACCCCGACGACGAACGCCGCTCGCGCGCTCACCGCCTCCAGCGCACCGAACGGCCGCCCCGCGATGAGCGCCGCGAAGTAGACCAGCGTCGCCGGGTTCACGGCCGTCAGCCCGAGCACCGTGACGTACGCCCGGGCCGGTGACCAGCGGGCCGGTGCGGCACCCGGCGGCGGCGGTGGTGTCCACGCCGGACGCATCAGCCACACCCCGACCAGGGTCAGGACCAGCGCAGAGCCCCAGCGCAGCGGGTCGCGCCAGTCGACCAGGGCGGGGGCCAGCACCGCTCCGGCGAGCACCGCGGCCACGGCGTACACCCCGTCGACGCTCGCGGCCCCCAGGCCTCCGGCGGCGGCGGTGCGCCAACCGTCCCGGGCGCCCAACGTCACCAGCAGCGCCCCGATCGCCCCGACCGGGACCGCGACCGCCAACCCGGCCGCCATCCCCGCGAGCAGGGCGGAGACCACCGAGGCGGTCACCGTCGTGGGTGCGTGCGCTCGCGCCGGACCACCTGCTGCTGCCCGGCCGCGAACGCGGTCGGGCGGGCAGGACGGGTGGTGGTCAGCGCGGACATGGCGTCATGGTGCCAGACCCCGGGCGCTGCCGGGGCCCGATCGACACCAGAGCTGGCCCGCTTGACTTCGAGTGCACTCGAAGGTGCACCGTGGGGGCCATGTCGATCCCCACCCGCACACTCGGCTCCGCCACGAACGGAACCGCCCTCACCACCTCCGCCCTCGGCCTGGGCTGCATGGGCATGTCCGCCTTCTACGGCGCGACCTCGGCCCCCGGCAGCGACGACGAGCGCGAGTCGCTCGCCACCCTCGACCGCGCCCTCGAGCTCGGCGTCACCCTGCTCGACACCGCCGAGATGTACGGCCCGTTCACCAACGAGGAGCTGGTGGCCAAGGCCCTCGTCGGTCGTCGTGACCACATCGTGCTCGCCACCAAGTTCGGCATCTCCGGCAACGGCGGCGGCCGGCAGTTCGACGCCAGCCCGACCACCGTCCGCCGGTCCGTCGACGGCAGCCTGCACCGCCTCGGCACCGACCACATCGACCTGTACTACCTGCACCGGGTGGACCCGACGACCCCCATCGAGGAGACCGTCGGCGCGATGGCCGAGCTGGTGACCGCCGGCAAGGTGCGCCACCTGGGCCTGTCCGAGGTGAACGCCGACACGTTGCGGCGGGCGCAGGCCGTGCACCCGATCACCGCGGTGCAGTCGGAGTACTCGCTGTGGACCCGTGACGTCGAGCAGGTGCTGCCCACCATGCGTGAGCTCGGCGTCGGCCTCGTCGCGTACTCCCCGCTGGGGCGCGGGTTCCTCACCGGCCGGCTGCGGGTCGACGAGCTGGCCGCCGGCGACTTCCGCAGGGTCAACCCGCGGTTCGTCGGCGACGCCGTCGCGGCCAACCAGGCGATCGTCGACGAGGTCCGCCGCCTCGCCCAGGACAGGGGCGTCACCCCCGCCCAGCTCGCACTCGCCTGGGTGCTGGCCCAGGGGCCGGACGTCGTGCCGATCCCCGGCACCCGGCACGTGGCGCGCGTGGAGGAGAACGTCGGCTCGCTGGCCGTCACCCTCACGGCCGCCGAGCTGACGACGCTCACCGCACTGGCCGACCAGGTCCGGGGCGACCGCTACCCCGACATGTCGGCGGTGCACCGCTGATGTCCACGACGACGGCCGAGGCCGGGCTCACCATCGCGCAGGCCTCGGCCGTCACCGGGCTCAGCGCTCACACGCTGCGGTACTACGAGCGCGACGGGCTGATGCTCGATGCGGTCGACCGGGACCCCGGCGGTCGGCGCCGCTACAGCCCGGCGGACATCTCCTGGACGACGATGCTCACCCGGCTGCGGGCCACCGGGATGCCAGTGTCCGAGGTGCGCCGGTACGCGGCGCTGGTGCGGGCGGGTGACGGGAACGAGGCCGAACGGCTCGCCCTGCTTCGGGCGCACCGCGACCGGGTGCGGACCCGGCTGGCCGAGGAGGGCGAGCACCTCGCAGCGATCGAGGCCAAGGTGGCGATCTACGAGGGACGCGCCACCGGCTGCTGACCCGCAGCCGGCGGCGCGCCACGGCCGTCACCGCAGCCGGTGCCCCGGATCCGGCAGGCGCCAGACGGTGTCGCGGTCCTGGAGGCGTCCGGCGGCCGCCGCCAGCAGACCGTCGCGCGCCCGGTAGTCGTTGACCGCGAGCGTGCGGGACAGCCCCGCCAGGGCCAACGGGGAGTCCAGCGGCCCGGGCGTGCCCAGGTGGTCGATCACCGTGGAGGCCAGGGCGAGCCCGTCGGCCTCGCGCACCAGCTCCAGCACCCGGCCCTGCTGCGGCCAGTCGATGAGCGAGGACGTCGTGATCTCCCAGAACCCACCCGCGGGCCCGAGGGCCGCGGGCCGGGGGTGCCACAGGCTGGTGTGCGCGTGCACGTGCCCGGCGATCCAGGCCACGACCCCGGTGTGCCGCAGCAGCAGCCGCAGCAGCTCGTCGGCCAGCACGCGGCGCCCCGCGCCCGCCGGCGCGTACCCGTTGACCAGGGTCCACGACGGATGGTGCGAGGTCAGGATGACGTAGCCGCCCGCGGCTTCCGCCAGGCGACGGTCCAGCCAGTCGAGCTGGGCCTCGTCGATGGACCCCTGCCAGCCGCCGTGCGGGTTGACGGTGTCGATCGCGAGCAGTCGCACCTCGCCCACATCGGCCGACCAGGAGTTGCCCGGCCCGGGCGTCCCACCGGCACCCGCGGTCGCCTGGGCCGCGGCGAACTGCCCGGGCGTGACGAACGCGCGGGTGCGGTCCGGCCGGATCGGCTCGGTCGGCGAGTCGGGCTGGTGCGTGTACCGCGCCGGGCCGATGGCGGCGACCGCCTCGGTGACGACGAGCGGGGTCTGCGTCGGCGCCAGGTCGACGACCCGCCGCGCGCCGGTGGCCAGGGCGTTCAGCTCGGCATCGGGCGCCACGACGCCCTGCAGCAGTGCGTCGTGGTTGCCGTGCACCCCGAACCACGGCACCGGGAGCCCGGGGGAGTGCACCGGTTCGCTCGCGGCCGCGACGAGCCCGGGTGCCCGCGGGTAGCCGTAGGCGGACGTCGGCCGGTCGGGTTCGTCGGAACCGTCGGGGTGCCAGAACCACCGGGACGATCCGCGTGAGCCGACCCAGTCGCGCGCATCGGCGGTCGCGGTGCCCCCGGCCATGAGCGTCGCGTACCAGCCGAGCTCGTTCGACTGCGCGTTGTCGGTCGCATCGCCGGTGACCAGCACGGCGTCCAGCGGTGCCCCGGTGACCGGCCCGCGGGCCGTGCGCCCGATGGCAGCCAGCGCGGCGGCGGCCACCTGGAGCGTGAGGATCTCCTGGGGCCGGTAGGTGCCGATCTCCGGCAGCCGACCTGCCCACGGGCTGTCCGGGTCGCCGAAGTGGTCGAGGTACTCCTGCCGGGCGGGCGAGGCCGCATCGCACAGGTGCAGGTCGGACAGGTGGGCCAGGGTCAGGAGCGTCGCGCCGCGCGGCGATGTGCCCGTCCTGTCGGGCACGGGACCGGCCGTCAGCTCGCGCCACCCACCGGCCCCGGGGGTGCCGGGCAGCCAGCTCATGGGCGCACCACCGACCGGCTCATGCCAGCATCACGGCCCCGGCCTCGGTGCGCACTGTCACGCTCACGTGCTCGCCGACCCGCAGCGCATCGGTGCTCTCGGACAGCACGTCGGCGAGCAGCGGGCCCTCCTCGGGGTGGTCGAGCGTGAGGCGGGTGACGGCGCCGAGGAAGGACAGCGCGACGACGCGCGCGCCTGCCTGCGCCGGACGTACCTCGACCTGTTCGGGTCGCACGATCGCCAGCCGGTCGGCCGTCGTGTCCGTCGCCACGAGGTCGCCGATCACGTCGACCGGGACCCCGAGCGCCCACCAGGACCCGTCCGGCCCGCGCCGGGCGCGCACCCGGTTGACCGTCCCGACGAACCCGGCGACGAAGGCGGTGGCCGGGCGGCGGTAGAGCTCGCGCGGGGTGGCGATCTGCTCCAGCCGCCCGGTGTTCATCACGGCCACCCGGTCGGAGATCGCCATCGCCTCGCCCTGGTCGTGCGTGACCAGCACCGTCGTGACGCCGAGCTCGCGCTGGATGCGCCGGATCTCGTCGCGCAGGTGCTCGCGGACCTGGGCGTCCAGGGCGGACAGCGGTTCGTCGAGCAGCAGCAGGCCGGGGCGGGTCGCGATGGCGCGGGCCAGGGCCACGCGCTGCTTCTGGCCGCCGGACAGCTGGTGCGGGAACTTGTCGGCATGCTCGGCCAGCCGCGTCACCTCGAGCAGGTCGTCGACCGTGCGCGCGATGGTGGCGGCGTCGGTGCGACGTACCCGCAGGCCGTAGGCGATGTTCGCCCGGGCGGTCAGGTGCGGGAACAGGCTGTAGTCCTGGAACACCATGCCGAACCCGCGCCGACGCGGCGGGACGGACGTGATGTCCTTCCCGCCGATCCGGATGGTCCCGGCGTCCGGCTGCTCGAACCCGGCGAGCAGCCTCAGCGCCGTGGTCTTCCCGCAGCCCGACGGGCCCAGCAGGCACACGAGCTCACCCGGTTCGACCACCAGGTCGAGGTGCTCGAGCGCGACGGTGGAGCCGAAGGTCTTGCGTACTCCGGCCAGCTCGACGCCCTGCGTCGCGGTCGCCGTCTGAAGGTCGGTCATGGGGGCTCCTAGATGCCGAGGGTCGTGGTGCCGAGTCCGCGCCGGCGCAGCAGCCGCACGACGGCGGCCAGGGCGAGGCCGGTGAGCACCATGACGGCCAGCGCGAGCGCCATCCCGGCGCGCGCCTCCGACCGCTGGAAGTCGACGAGGTACGTCGGGAGGGTGGACTTGAGCAGCAGGGACGCGAACGCGAACTCGCCGAGCACCAGTGCGGTGGTCAGCCCCCCTGCGGCGACCAACGAGGCGGTGAGGTTGGGCAGCACCACCCGCACGACGGCGCCCGCGGTGGACGATCCGAGCGAGGTCGCGGCCTCGACCAGGGTGCGCGCGTTGATCGAGCGCAGCCCGGCGTCCAGGGCCCGGTAGGTGAACGGCAGCGCCCACACCGCGTAGAAGGGCACGAGCGACAGGGTCGAGGCCAGGAACCCGGGTGCGACGGCGCGGAACGTCGCGGCCACGCCGACGACGAGAGCGATCGGCGGGATCACCCACGGCACGAGGGTCGCGGCCCCCAGCCACGGGCGCAGTCGCGGTGCCCGGACCTCGGCGTAGATCGTGGGCGGCACGAGCAGCAGCATCGTGAGCGCGACGGTCAGCACGGCGAGGACGGCGGAGATGCCCGTCGCCTTCCACAGCGCGGGCTGCGAGAGCGCCTCGACGAGCGCGTCGAGCGACCACTTGCTGAAGAAGGTGTCCGGGCCGAGGAGCACCACGGGCACGTTCTGGAACGCGAACCGGGCCATCGCGAGCTGCGGCACCAGGAAGTACAGCCCCAGCAGCACGAGG
>JAHIJU010000201.1 GCA_018898235.1 Actinomycetota bacterium
GAACTCGATGCCCTCGAGCTGCGGGAACGTGGTGAGCAGGTGCGAGGCGAGCGTGCGGAACGTGGCGGGGCGGTCCTCGTGGCCGACCCTGACCTGACGCCGGAAGATGGCGTCGTAGCCGCCGAACACGATCCGGTCGTCGGCCGTGCGCCGGTAGTAGTGGAAGTGGTTGGCCAGGTCGGCGATGCCCTCACGCCCCGCCCACCCGACGGACTCCAGCTGGGCGGCGCTCAACGGCTCGGTCGCCAGCACGTAGTCGTACACGGGCACCGTCATCAAGCGGGTACGGGCCAGGAGGGACGGGAAGACGTTCGTGGCGAGCGCCACCCGGGGTGCCCGCACGGTGCCGGCGGCGGTCTCGACGACGACGGCGGTCGAGCCCCGCTGCGCCAGGACGGCGGTCACGGGGCTGTGCTCGAAGATCTGCACCCCGAGGTCGGCTGCGGCCCGGGCCAGCCCGGCGGCGAGCTTGGCCGGGTTGACCAGCACCGAGTCGCCCTCGTGCCGGACGGCGCCGAGGTAGGTGGGGGAGTGGACGAGCGACTGGACGCCGGCGGCGTCGAGCAGACGTGCTCCGCGGTCGGCCTCCAGCCAGGGCAGCTGGTGGGTCTCGGTCGCGACGTCGAGGAACCCGACGTGCTCGAGCTCGGCGTCGATGCCCAGCTCTGCGACGTCGGCGATCAGCGCGTCGAGGTTCTCCTGGCCGAGGCGCTCGAGCAGGTCGTACTCGTGCGGCCAGCGGCGCCGACCGTTGTCGGCGCCGTGGGTCAGGCTCGCATCGCAGAAGCCCCCGTTGCGCCCGGAGGCCGCCCACCCGATCTGCTGGGCCTCGAGCAGCACGACGCGGAGGCCCGGCCGGCGGCGTACCGCCAGCAGCGCGGTCCACAGCCCGAGGTACCCGCCGCCGACGACGACCAGATCGGCGTCGAGCTGCCCGGACAGCGCGTCACGGCGCGGCTCGTCGAGCAGGTCCTCGCGCCACAGCACGGACTGACGGCTGCCCGCGAGTGCTGCCTCGACGAGTCGGGGGTCGGGAGCCAGGCGTTCGAAGACCGGTGCTGACATGACGTGGAGCGCTCCTTCGACCCGCGGGGATGGGTCTGGTCAGGCACGCTATCGCGGCAGGCGGTGCCCGGGTCGGGAACGTCCTGTGGTCGGCCGGTGCGCTCCGGGGTCGGGCAGGTCCAGGCGATCGGGCTCAGGCGAGCGAGAGGAACAGCCGCTCGAGCTTGGCCACGTCGAGGGTCTGGGTGGGGTCGCCGTCGGGGCTCTGGCTCTCGACGAGACACTGCTGCATCCCCGTCGCGATGATGGCGAAGCCGGCCTTGTCGAGGGCTCGGCTGACGGCCGCGAGCTGGACGACGATCTGCTCGCAGTCGCGTCCCTCCTCCACTGCGCGGCGCACGGCCGAGAGCTGTCCCTCGGCACGGCGCAGCCGGTTGACCACGGCGGTCATCTTCTGCGGGTCGAGCTGCATGGGTGTCTCCCTCCGGTGAGGCAATGCTACGACGGCTGGTCTCCTATACCCCCGGGGGTATATGCTCACCGTGAGGTCAACGTCTTGAGGAGGACGACACATGTGTAGTGCAGTGCGATGCGGTCAGTGCGGCAAGGTCACCTGGTCCGGCTGCGGCCGCCACGTCGACGCGGTCATGGCGAGCGTCCCGGACGCTCAGCGGTGCACCTGCCGATGAGCCGTCGACGCCTTGTCGTGGTCGGCGGGGTCGCGGGCGGCATGAGTGCCGCCGCCCGCGCCCGCCGGCTCGACGAGACCCTTGAGATCGTCGTGCTGGAGGCTGGGCCCTACGTCTCCTTCGCGAACTGTGGCCTGCCCTATCACCTGTCGAACGACATCCCCTCGGCCGACTTCCTGCTGCTGCACGACCCCCAGTCGCTGGCCGAGGACCTGGCGCTGGACGTGCGCATCGACCACCGGGTGACCGCCATCGACCGTGCGGCGCGGATCGTGACGGTCGTGTCCCCGCAGGGCGAGGAGCAGATCGGGTACGACGCTCTTGTGCTGTCCCCGGGCGCAGTGGCCGTCGAGCCGCCGATCGAGGGCCTGCATGCCGACCACGTGCACCACCTGCGCACGGTGCCCGATGTCAAGGCGATCGCCGCTCAGCTCGACGGTCTGCTCGCCGACAACCCGAACCCGGTGGCCGTGGTCGTCGGGGCCGGTTTCATCGGGCTCGAGGCCGTCGAGGCGCTCGTCTCCCGCGGAGTGACCGTCCACCTCGTCGAGCTGGCGCCGCAGGTGCTGCCGCCGCTCGACGCCGAACTCGCTGCCCGGGTCGCCGCTGAGCTCACGCTCAATGGTGTCCAGCTTCATCTGGGCGTCTCGGCCACGAGCGTCGACCCGCAGGTCGTGCTCTCGGACGGCACGACGATCGAGGCCGATCTGGTGCTGGTCAACGTCGGCGTCCGGCCGGCCACGACCCTGGCCGCCGACGCCGGGCTCGAGCTCGGGGTGCAGGGCGCGATCGTCGTCGACCAGGACCAGCGCACCTCCGACGAGCACATCTGGGCCGCGGGTGACGCCGTGCAGGTGAGCCGGTACGGGCTGACCGCGCCGGGGGTCGTCCCGCTCGCCGGCCCGGCGAGCCGGCAGGGGCGACGCGCTGCCGACTCGATCTGCGGGCACCGCACGACACCGCAGGCACCGGTGCTCGGCACCGCGATCGTGCGGGTCTTCGGGCTGACCGCCGCAGTGACCGGCCTGTCGCAGCGTCAGCTCGCCCAGTCCGGGACGCCGCACGAGGTGGTCCGGGTGCACTCCGGCAACCACGTCGGCTGGCTCCCGGGGTCGCAGATCGTGCACCTGGTGGCGTCCTTCGCCCCGGACGGGACGCTGCTCGGCGCCCAGGCCGTGGGCAGCGACGGGGTCGACAAGCGGATCGACGTGCTCGCCACGGCCATCCGGTCCGGGATGGGTGCGGACGACCTCGCCGAGCTCGAGCTCGCCTACGCGCCGCCCTACGGTGCCGCCAAGGACCCGGTCAACATGCTGGGCTTCGCCGCCCAGAACGCACTGGACGGCATGATGCCGCAGTGGCAGCCGTCCGAGCTGGACGCCGTGCTGGCCGATGAGCTGGTGCTGGACGTCCGGACCAAGCGGGAGTGGGACCGTGGGCACCTCGACGGCGCCCTCCTGGTGCCCAACACCGAGGTCCGCGACCGTCTGGAGGAGATCCGCGAAGCGGCCGCCGGTCGGCGGATCGCCGTGCACTGCGCGAGCGGGTTCCGCTCCTACCTGGCCACCCGGATCCTCCTGCAGGCGGGTCTGCAGGCCAGGAACCTGTCCGGGGGCTGGATGACGCTCTCGGTCGCCCGTCCGGAGGTCCTGGCGCCGACGCACGTCTGATCGGCGGACCGACGTGGTCCGCGCCCCGACCCGGGGTGCGGACCACGTCGGCGTCCCGGTGCAGGCCCCGGCCTGACGAAGGACGTTGGTCCTCGCCGCCCGCCGGATCAGCAGTGGATCCGCAGGTGGGAGGAACGCCCGGGCCTTAAGGCCCTCGGATACCCCATGGGGTACTCCTAGCGTCGAGGCACCGGTACCGCCAATGGGGGCGGGACCCGAACCTCGGGAGCTGTGATGGAGGTTCTCATCCTCGGCGCCGGCACGGCCGGCACCATGGCTGCGGCGGGGCTGCGCAAGCGCCTGCCCGCGGGCAACCGCATCACCGTCGTCGACACCGACGATCGCCACGTCTACCAGCCGGGGCTCCTGCTGCTGCCCTTCGGCGTCTACGACACCGGGCAGATCGTGAAGTCCCGGCGCGCGGTGCTGCCGCGCGGGGTCGACCTCGTGACGGGGACAGTCGAGGTCGTCGACCCAGAGGGCCGGACGGTGACCCTGACCGACGGGCGGGTGCTGCGCTACGACCAGCTGGTCATCGCGACCGGGACGAGCCCGCGGCCCGACCAGACCCCCGGGATGGCCGACACCCCCGGGGTCCATGAGTTCTACACCCTCGAGGGTTCGCAGGCGTTGCGTGAGGCGCTGGCCGGCTTCTCCGGCGGCAAGCTCGTGGTCGGCATCACCGAGATGCCGATCAAGTGCCCGGTGGCGCCGCTGGAGTTCGCCTTCCTGGTGGACGCCCACCTGCGCAAGCGCGGGATCCGGGACCGGACGCAGATCACCTACGTGACGCCGCTGGACGGGGCCTTCACGAAGGCCGTCTGCTCGCGGGAGCTCGGGCACCTGCTCACCGAGCGGGACATCGTGCTGGAGACGGACTTCATGCTCGAGCACATCGAGGACGGCAAGCTGGTCTCCTACGACGAGCGCGAGATCGACTTCGACCTGCTGGTCACCGTCCCGATCAACATGGGCGCCGACTACATCGCGAAGTCCGGGCTGGGTGACGAGCTCAACTACGTGCCGACCGACAAGCACACCCTGCGCGCCGAGGGGCACGACGACGTCTGGGTGGTCGGTGACGCCGGGAACCTGCCGACGTCGAAGGCGGGGTCCGTCGCGCACTTCTCCATGGAGGTCTTCCTCACGAACTTCATGGACGTGGTGGCCGGGCGCGCCCCGACCGCTTCCTTCGACGGCCACTCGAACTGCTTCATCGAGTCAGGTGACGGCAAGGCGCTGCTCATCGACTTCAACTACGAGGTCGAACCGCTGCCGGGCACCTACCCGCTGCCCACGGTCGGTCTGCCGCTGCTGCGGGAGAGCCGGTTCAACCACCTCGGCAAGCTCGCGTTCCGCTACATGTACTGGTACGCCCTGCTGCCCGAGCGCAAGCTCCCCATCCCGTCCGCCATGTCCATGCGCGGCAAGAAGCAGCCCGCGGGTCACTGACCTGCGACGACGAAGGAGAAGGGTCCATGCCTGTCACCACCATCGCCGAGCACCAGGTGCACGTCGACGCCGAGGGCTTCCTCACCGAGTTCGACGAGTGGGACCCCTCGCTCGCCCCGACCCTGGCCAAGGCCATCGGGATCGAGCTCACCGACCGTCACATGGAGGTCATCACGTTCCTGCGCGCCGATTACAAGACGCAGGGCGAGACGGCGACCACCCGCCGCACCCAGGCCGTCGGCGGCTTCCCCATCAAGGAGCAATTCGCCCTGTTCCCCGGCAAGCCCGGCAAGAAGATGGCGTACATCGCCGGCCTGCCCAAGCCGAAGGGATGTGTCTGAGATGAGCGAGGACTTCGTGGTCCCGGACTTCGGGTCGAGCGAGGGCACCGGCCGCCACCTGGCGATCATCTGCTCGAAGGGCAACCTCGACATGGCCTATCCGGGCCTGATCCTGGCGAACGCAGCGCTCGGCGAGGGCGTCCAGGTGGACCTGTTCTTCACGTTCTGGGGCTTCGACATGATCATGCGTGACCGGGCCGACGAGATGGCGTTCAGCCCGGCGGGCAACGCCGCCATGCGGATGGGCAACGTCCGGATGCCTCAGGCCCTGGCCCCGGCGCCGGGGATGACCGGCTTGGCGACCCGCATGCTCAAGAAGCAGATCGCCGACCTCGGCATCCCGACCGTGCCGGACTTCCTGGAGCAGATCGTCGCCTCGGGCGGGGCGCTGTGGGCCTGCAAGATGTCGGCGGACATGTTCCACGTGACGGAGGCGGATCTGCGTGACGACCTGTCCGGGATCATCAACGCCGCCACCTTCATCGAGATGACCGACGGGGCGCAGATCCTGTTCATCTGAGCGCCGTACGTGCCCTCGCCCCCATCCGTCGGGGACGAGGGCACGCCGCCGCTAGACCGACAGCGAGCAGTAGACGTGCTGACGTTCGCGCCGCGCCAGTCGGACCAGGCCGCACAGGCCCCGCAGGACTCCCACGAGACGATCGGCGTCGGCGGTGCTGCCGGCGGGCTGGGCGAGTGACCACCGGGCGGCCGCACGCTCGAGCTGGGCCTCGGAGGCCTCCGCCAGGACCCTGGTGAGGTCCGCGGTCAGCTTGACGACCACCCGCTCGGCACCGTCTCGTTCGGCGACGAACGTGATCACAGGACCATGGTGGAGCTCGATGAACTGCTCGCCCGTGCAGACCTCGTGGAGCTGGACCAGGTGCAGGCTCGGGTCCACCCCCCGACCGTCCACGGTCGGGTAGGGAGGGCCGTCGTCGCCCGGTCCGTCGGTGCGGTCGTGGCGGTCCAGGGTCGCCGCCGCGTCGCGGTCGCAGGGAGCCACAAAGTAGTCACAGGCCAGTCCCATGGCGCCATGATGGAGCGGTTCGAGGTGGTGGGTCCGGGTCGGGACGGCCCGGCCGTCCCGCGTTCAGGAGATGTTCGGCGGCACGTTCTCGTCGAGGTCGGCCAGCCAGGCGGCGGCCGAGGCGTCCGAGGGCATCCGCCAGTCGCCCCGGGGGGAGAGGGTGCCGCCGGCCGTGACCTTGGGACCGTTCGGCAGCGCGGACCGCTTGAACTGATGGGCGAAGAACCGGCGGACGAAGATCTCCAGCCAGTGCCGGATCGTTGCGAGGTCGTAGGCGGTGCGGGACTCGGCGGGCCAGCCGGGTGGCCAGGAGCCGGCTGCCAGGTCGTGCCAGGCGTGCCAGGCGAGGAAGGCGATCTTGCTCGGCGCGTAGCCCCGGCGCAGGACGTGGAAGAGCGTGAAGTCCTGCAGCGAGTAGGGCCCGACGATGTCCTGCGTGCTCTGGATCCGCTCGCCGGGGGCCACCGGGACCAGCTCGGGGGAGATCTCCTGGTCGAGGACTGTCGCGAGCACGGCGTTGGTCGCGGCGTCGAAGTGGCGCTCGTCGATGACCCAGCGGATCAGATGCTGGATGAGGGTCTTGGGGACCCCCGCGTTGATGCCGTAGTGCGACATCTGGTCGCCGACCCCGTAGGTGCACCAGCCGAGCGCGAGCTCCGACAGGTCGCCCGTGCCCAGCACGATCCCGCCGCGCTGGTTGGCCGCCCGGAACAGGTAGTCGGTGCGCAGCCCGGCCTGCACGTTCTCGAACGTCACGTCGTAGAGCGGTTCGCCGCCTGCGAACGGGTGCCCGAGATCGGCCAGCAGCTGGCGTGCGGCGGGTCGGATGTCGATCGTCTCGCCCGTCGTGCCCAGGGCCGCCATGAGGGCCAGGGCGCTGGCCTTGGTCTCGTCGCTGGTGGCGAAGCCGGGGAGGGTGAAGGTGAGGATGTCGCTGCGCGGTCGGCCGAGCCGGTCCATCGCCCGGGCGGCCACGATGAGCGCGTGGGTGGAGTCCAGGCCGCCGGACACACCGATCACGATCTTCGGCTGCCCGATCGCGGTCAGCCGCTTCTCGAGGGCGCTGACCTGGATGTTGTAGGCCTCGTAGCAGTC
>JAHIJU010000202.1 GCA_018898235.1 Actinomycetota bacterium
GTCGCACCTGACGAGCAACGTCGCCAACGTCTCCCAGCGGGCGGCGATCGAGGCGCTCACCGGCGACCTGGCCGCCGTCGCTGCCATGCGGACGGCCTTCGACCGGCGCCGTCGGACGATGGTCTCCATGCTCAGCCAGATCGACGGCGTGCAGATCCCGGTGCCGCAGGGCGCGTTCTACGCCTACCCGTCGGTGGCCGGCGTCCTCGGCCGCACGATCCGCGGCGTGACCCCGGCCACCTCGGCCGAGCTCGCCGCGCTCATCCTGGAGCAGGTCGAGGTCGCCGTCGTCCCCGGTGAGGCATTCGGGCCCAGCGGCTACCTGCGGCTGTCGTACGCCCTGGGCGACGACGACCTGGTCGAGGGGGTCGGCCGGATCGTCGAGCTGTTGGGCGAGGCGAAGTAGCGCATCGCGCCGGTGTCCGTCGAGCGGGGATCGCGGCGGGTCCTCGGCGCGGTCGGCTGGCGCTCGCACATGCGGCCGGGCGGTTCGACCGCTGTGCTGCCCGGCGTGCCCGCATGGTCCTTGCGCATCCCGCGGCTCGAGGTGCACACGGTGGCCGACGGTCGCCATCCGGCCAGCGTGTGCTCGACGGGCGGCTGCGAGTCGGCCTCGGACGTCACTGCGCCGCCCGGCCCGTCCACCGATCGGTTGACCCGCGTGCCGGACGCCCGGGGGTCGCGCCGACCTGCAGGTGGCGGGCACGCTGGTCGCCATGAGCACAGCCGCGGGTCCACCGGCCATCGCCGTCACCGGTCTGCACAAGCACTACGGCGACAAGCACGCCGTCGACGGCCTCGATCTGCAGGTCGATCGCGGTGAGATCGTCGCGGTGCTCGGGCCCAACGGCGCGGGCAAGACCACGACGGTCGAGATCCTCGAGGGGTACCGCCACCGCGACGGCGGTCAGGTCCAGGTGCTCGGGGTCGACCCGCAGGCCGGCGACCGGGCGTGGCGCTCACGGATCGGGATCGTGCTGCAGTCGAGCGAAGACCTCGGCTCGGCCACCGTCACCGAGCTCGTGCGGCACTTCGCTGCCTACTACCCGCACCACCGCGACGTCGAGGGGCTCATCGCCGCCGTCGGGCTGAGCGAGAAGGCCCGCACCCGGGCCCGGCACCTGTCCGGCGGGCAGCGCCGACGGCTCGACGTGGCCCTGGGCATCGTCGGGAAGCCCGAACTGCTGTTCCTGGACGAGCCGACCACCGGGTTCGATCCACAGGCCCGGCACGACTTCTGGGACCTGGTCGAGTCGCTGCGGGACGAGGGCACGACCATCCTGCTCACGACGCACTACCTCGAGGAGGCCGAGCGTCTGGCCGACCGCGTCGTCGTCGTGACCGACGGGACCGTGGTGGCGCAGGGCAGCCCGCACGACCTGGGCGGCCGCACCTCGCACCGCGCCCTGGTGCGCTGGAACGAGGACGACGTGGTGCGCGAACGGGCCACCGACAGCCCGACCCGGGTGGTCGCCGAGCTCGCGGCGCGGTTCGCCGCGGCCGGTCAGGACGAGGTGCCCGGGCTGCAGGTGCTGCGCCCCAGCCTGGAGGACGTCTACCTGCAGCTCATCGGGGCCGAGCAGACCACCGGCACCACGACGATCGAGGAGGTCCGGCGATGAGCGCGACCGGTGCACCCATGGCGACCGCACACGCGGCTACCACCTCAGGGCCGGCTGTACGCCTGCCGGGGACGTTGCGCCTGGGCGCGCACCGGGTGGGCTACGAGCTGCGTCAGTTCTTCCGGGCCAAGGACGCCGTGGTCTTCATCTTCGCCTACCCGATCATCATGATGGGCATCTTCGCGACGGTGTTCAGCGGGTCGATCGACCTGGGGCCGGGCCGTTCCATCGAGTTCTCGCAGTACTTCCTGCCCGGCATGATCGCGACCGGCGTCATGCTGTCCAGCTTCCAGAACCTGGCCATCGGGATCGCCGAGGAACGTGACGCCGGCGGGCTCAAGCGGCTGCGCGGCACCCCGCTCCCGGCGGCCTCGTACTTCCTGGGCAAGGTGGGGCAGGTGCTGACCACCACCCTCGTGCAGAACGTGCTGCTGCTGGCGGTCTCCGTGCTGGCCTTCCGGGTGAGCCTGCCGGACACCGCCGGCCGGTGGTTCACCCTGGCGTGGGTGTTCGTGCTGGGCACCGCGACCGGCGCGGTCTGCGGGGTCGCGTTCAGCTCGGTGCCACGTTCGGGGCAGTCCGCGAGCGCCGTAGTGACACCCATCGTGCTGGTGCTGCAGTTCATCTCCGGGGTGTTCTTCCAGTACGACAACCTGCCGACCTGGATGCAGCAGGTGGCCTCGGTGTTCCCGCTCAAGTGGATGGCGCAGGGCATGCGCTCGGTGTTCCTGCCGGACGACGCGCTCGTGATGGAGCCGTCCGGCTCGTGGCAGCACGGGGCGACCGCGGCGGTGCTGACCGCCTGGTTGGTCGTCGGGCTGGTGGCCGGGGTGCGCACCTTCCGCTGGCTGCGGCGGGACGACGGCTGAACCGTTCGGGCGGCGCCACAGGAGACAGCGCAGGGCATGAGAGGGTCGGAGCGATGAACCAGCACGCGAGCGAGCGGCAGGCGTTCTGGCTGACCACGTTGCGCCGCTGGGACCTGGCCTTCTACGCCTTGGCGGCCGTGGCGGCCGCGTCATACCTGCTGCCGGCCACCGGGGGCGGGGCCACACAGCTGTGGTCCCTGGGCCTGCTCGCCCTGCTGGTCTGCGCCTATGTGCTCGTGGCCAGGCCTGCAGCGATGCGCGGGTCGCACACGGGCACCGATGCGTACCTCGCGCTGCTCGTGGCGATCACCGCCACCACGATCTCGCTCACGAACGGCGGCTTCGTCCTGCTGTTCATCGCCTACTCCCAGATCTGGTTCTTCGCCCGAACCCGCTGGACCGGTGCCCTGTGGTGCGTGGCCCTGACCGCGGCGGTCGTCGCGGCCGTCGCCGTAGCCGTTGGCGACCTGCGGGCGGCGTGGAGCGTGAGCGGGCTGCAGCTCGTGGCGAGCCTGGCGTTCTCCGTCGTCCTCGGGTTGTGGATCACCCAGATCGCCGAGACCAGCGAGCAGCGCGGGGCCCTGCTCGACCGCCTGGGCGATGCCCAGGACGAGCTCGCCGCCAGCCACCACGCGGCCGGGGTGCTCGCCGAGCGGGAACGCCTGGCGCAGGAGATCCACGACACCCTGGCCCAGGGGTTCACCAGCATCGTCATGCTCAGTCAGACGGCGTCGGCGCTGCTGGAGCGGGATCGCGCCGATGAGGCGTCCGCCCGGGTCGCCCAGATCGAGCAGGTCGCACGCGAGAACCTTGCCGAGGCCCGGGCCCTGGTCGCCGCGTTCGGGCCGGTCGCGCTCCAGGGCGCGACGCTGGCCGAGGCACTCGGCAGGTTGGGCCAGCGGTTCGAGGCCGAGACAGGGACGCAGGTCGCGATCGAGCTCGACGCGCAGGCCGCCGAGATCGACGCCGAGGTCGCGGTCGCCCTGCTGCGCACGGCGCAGGAGGGCCTGGCCAACGTGCGTCGGCACGCGCAGGCCCGGCACGTGGTGCTGCGCCTGGTGCACGCCGACGGGTGCGTGACGATCGACCTGGCCGACGACGGGCGCGGCCTGCCCGCCGACCTGCGCGAGGGCGTCGGGCTCAGCGGGGTGCGCGAGCGGGCGGCCGCCGGCGGTGGCAGCGTCGAGCTGGCGGCAGCACCCGGTGGCGGGACCCGGCTGCGGCTGACCCTGCCGGTGGCCTCATGAGCATCCGGGTGCTCATCGCCGACGACCACCCCGTCGTGCGGTCGGGGTTGGCGGGGCTGCTCGCGGTCGAGCCGGACATCGAGGTGGTCGGCGAGGCCGGGGACGGCCAGCGGACCGTCGCGCTGGCCCACGAGCTGCGCCCCGACCTCGTGCTGATGGACCTGCGGATGCCGGTGCTGGACGGGGCGGCCGCGACCGCCCTCATCGTCGCGCAGGTCCCGGGCGTGCACGTCCTGGTGCTCACCACCTACGAGACCGACACCGACATCCTGCGCGCGGTCGAGGCCGGGGCCACCGGGTACCTGCTCAAGGACACCCCGCGCGAGGAACTCGTGGCCGGGGTGCGCGCCGCGGCACGGGGGCAGTCGGCCCTGTCCCCCTCGGTCGCCGTCCGGCTGGTCGCCCAGCTGCGCGGGGCCGGCGACCGGCTGACCGCCAGGGAGACCGAGGTGCTCGCCGGGGTGGCGCGCGGCCTCTCGAACGCGGCGGTCGGACGGGAGCTGTTCATCACGGAGGCCACCGTCAAGACCCATCTGATGCGGGCGTTCGCCAAGCTCGGGGTCGACGACCGGACCCGGGCCGTCACCGTCGCCATCGAGCGCGGGATCCTGCCGGGCGCCTGAGCCCGGGCCGCGCCCCCGCCTGGGAACGGCCGCGACCGCGCCGCGCGCAGGCCGGGGCCGCGACCGGGCAGACTGGCCCCGATGCGCGATCTGACCGCCCTGCCCAAGGCACACCTGCACCTGCACTTCACCGGGTCGATGCGACCGGGCACGCTGGCCGCGATGGCAGGCGAGCAGGGGCTGCGACTGCCCACCGCCCTGCTCGACCACGACCCGCTGCGGGTGGCCGACACCGAGCGCGGCTGGTTCCGGTTCCAGCGGCTGTACGACGCGGCCCGCGCCGTGGTGCGCAGCGAGGCCGCGATGCGCCGTCTGGTGGACGAGGCGGTCGCCGACGATGCGGCCGAGGGTTCGGTGCGACTCGAGCTCCAGGTCGATCCCACGTCGTACGCGCCGTACGTCGGCGGGATCACCCCTGCCGTCGAGATCGTGCTCGACGAGGCCCGCGCGGCGGCCCGCAGGCACCACATCGAGGTGGGGGTGGTGGTCGCGGCCTCGCGGCTGCGGCACCCGTTCGATGCCCGGACGCTCGCCCGGTTGGCCGTCCGCTACGCCGGGACCGGGGACGGCGAGGTGGTCGGGTTCGGCCTGTCCAACGACGAGCGGCGCGGCGACACCGAGGCGTTCGGGCCGGCGTTCGCGCTGGCCAGGCGCGCGGGACTGGCCGGCGTGCCGCACGGCGGGGAGCTGTTGGGACCCGCCCACGTCGAGCAGGTGCTCGACCACCTCGACCCCGACCGGCTCGGGCACGGCGTGCGGGCGGGCGAGGACCCCCGGGTGCTCGACCGGGTGGTGGCCGGCGGTGTCGCGCTCGAGGTGTGCCCGGCGTCCAACGTCTCGCTCGGGGTCTTCGAGGACGCCGCGCACGTACCGCTGCGCGCCCTGGTCGACGCGGGGGCGACGGTGGCGCTCGGGGCCGACGACCCGCTGCTGTTCCGGTCCCGACTGGTGGACCAGTACGCGATCGCGCGGGAGGTGCTCGGCTTCGACGACGTCGACCTGGCCGGGCTCGCCCGCGGGTCGATCAGGGCGTCGCGGGCGGGCGAGGCGTCGAAGGCGTCGATGCTGGCGCAGGTCGACTCCTGGCTCGCCGATGACAACGCCGCGAGCGGGGTTTGACCTCCGCGTCGAGATATGTCAATGTACTAACACATTGACTCAATGGCGCCGGCCCGGACCGGCCGTCGCCTCAACCCCGAGGAGGACGTCGTGGGCGGTTCGATCTTGCCCCTCGTCGCGTTCGTACTGCTCGTCGCCATCGCGGTCGCTGTGCTGGCAGTCGTCTCGACCCCCTCGCCCGCCACCTCCGACGGGGACGACGGCCGCGCCGATCCGCAACCGCTGCTCGGCGCCCCCAGCGCCCGCCGGGCCCGCCGGCACCTCGACCGGGTCACCGTCCTGGCCTGGCTGACGTTCGCCGCAGCCACGGGCGTCTCATGGCTGCTGGTCCTCGACACGGGGCCCGGCGCAGGCCTCGTCGCGGCGCTCGCCCCCGCGGCGATCGGCACCCTCTTCCTGCTGGTCCACCTGCTCGGGGAGATCACCTGGCCGCGGCCGGACGGACCGGTCCGGCGCGCGACGCTGCGCCACCGCCAGGCCCGACACGTGATCGGCACCGGCCTGGCGGTCTGGGCCGGCACCCTCGGGACGGTGCTCGTCGCGACGCTGCTCGCGACCGGTTTCACCGCCGATGCCGACGGTCGCGCGGTCAGCCGGACGTGGCCGGCGGGCAGCAGCTCAGCCGGGCCGTACCCGGGCTGGCACTATGCCGTTCCCCTGCTCGGTGCCACCGCGGTGGTCGTCCTGCTCACCGGGCTGGTGCTGCGGCTGGTGGTGCTGCGTGCCGCGGTCGACGGCGCGCACGAGGAGGACGACCTGGCGCTGCGGCGCAGCTCGGGCGCCCGGGTGCTCGCCGGCGCCCAGCTCGTGCTCGGCCTGACCGCCGCCGGGGTGCTGCTGGTGACCGGATCGGCAGTCCGGTCGATCGGCCTGACGCCGTCCGGCGCGGGCGGCCCGTCGGGCGGTCCGCTGGCCGCCGTCGGCACCGTCCTTGCGCTTGCGGGGCCCGCCATCGGGCTGACCAGCGCCGTCGTCGCCGTCGTGGCGCTCGTCCGGTCCGGTGCCCGCGTCGCCGCTCCCGCGACGGTGCGGGGATGAGCGCACGGCTCGAGGTCGACCTGACGTCCGGCGTACCCGCCTACGAGCAGATCCGCACCCAGGTCGTCGCCCACGTCGCCGCCGGACGGCTGCAGACCGGCGACCGGCTGCCGACCATCCGCGCCCTGGCCACGGACCTGGGGCTGGCCCCGGGCACGGTCGCCCGCGCGTTCCGCGAGCTCGAGCTCGCCGGGGTCGTCCTCACGAGGAGGCGCAGCGGGACGGTGATCGCCGACGGCGCACCTGTGCCGGTCGACGCCGCTCGGGCGGCGGCCATCGCCTACGCCCGCGCCGCCCGCGCCGCAGGGCTGTCGGACGAGGCCGCCCTCGACCTGGTCCGCGGCGCGCTGCTCGACTGACCGTGCTGCTCGACTGACCGCGCCGTCGGGCCGCGGCGCCCGCCCTACAGCCGCACGCCGACCAGTACCGGTTCGGCGTCGAGCCGCACACCGAACGCGGTCTGCACGCCGTCGCGCACGATCCGGGCCACGGCCAGGAGGTCCTCGGCCTTCGCCGCGCCCCGGTTGGTGACGGCCAGCACGTGCTTGGTGGACAGCGCCGCCGGACCGGGCAGACCGAAGCCCTTGGCGAAGCCCGCGTGATCGATCAGCCAGGCGGCACTCGTCTTGACCCGTCCCTCACCAGCCGCGTAGCGCGGCGCCTGCGCAGGCAGCGTGGCCGCGGCATCGTCGTCGAGCACCGGGTTGGTGAAGAACGAGCCGGCCGACCAGGTGTCGACGTCGTCCGGGTCGAGCAGCATGCCCTTGCGCGCCCGCAGCGCGAGCACGGCGTCACGCACCTGGGCCAGCGGCGCGCGCTCCCCCACCGCGACGCCCAGCGCGGCCGCCAGCTCGGGGTAGGCGATCGGCCGGGACAGCGAGGCCTTGCGCAGCTGGAAGGTCACGTCGAGCACGACGTACCGCGGGGTGGGGCCCCAGGGGGCGCGGGGGTCGTCGGGGTCGGGGCGCATCGAGGCCTTGAGCACCGAGGTGCGGTAGCCGAACCTCAGGTCGGACAGCGGCAGCGTGCGCACCCGGCCGCGACCCCGGTCCCACACCCGCACGACGGCGATGGTCTGGGCCACCTCCTGGCCGTAGGCGCCGACGTTCTGCACGGGCGTCGCCCCGACCGAGCCGGGGATGCCGGACAGCGCCTCGACCCCGGTGAGGTCACCCGCGACGGCGTACCGCACGACGTCGTCCCACGCGGTCCCGGCCGCCGCGACCAGCGTGATCCCGGCGCAGGCCGAGTGGTCCGGCACCTCGAGGTCGGAACGCACGTCCCGCACCACGACACCGTCGAACCCGGCGTCGGCGACCAGCACGTTGGACCCGCCACCGAGCACGAGCAGCGGTTCGCCGGCCTCGTCGGCCGCCACGACGGCGGCGATCAGCTCCGCCTCGGTGCGGGTCTCGACGTAGCGCGCGGGGGCACCGCCCACCCGCAGCGTCGTCAGCTCCGCCAGGGCCGGGGTCGGTGCGCTCACGCCACCAGCCTAGGCAGGGCCGTGGGCAGGTGCGTCCTGCGACTGCCCCGCACGCAGCGGTGCGGCCGCTCCCACCACGAGCAGCCCGAGCGCGATCGGCACCGTGATCGCGAGCAGCGCGTGCCGGTACCCGAGGTGCTGGGCGAGCAGCCCGAGCAGCGGCGGCCCCGCGAGGAAGGCGCTGTACCCGATGGTCGAGACCACGGCGAGCCGCGGGGCGGCGTGGGCCGGGTCGTCGGAGGCCGCACTCATCCCGACCGGGAAGCCGAGCGCGGCGCCCACCCCCCACACGGCCACGCCGACCAGCGCGAGCCACAGCGGGCCGACCAGGCCGAAGATCGCCAGGCCGACGAGCCCGAACGCTGCGCTCGCCCGCAGCACGGCGACCCGACCGTAGCGGTCGAGGGCGTGGGTCCCGAGCAGGCGGGTGGCCGTCATGGCGGTGACGAAGACCCCGAACGCGAACGCACCGAGCGCGTGCGACACGTCGAACCCGTCGACGACCGCCAGGCTCACCCAGTCGTTGGCGGCTCCTTCGGCCAGGGCCGCCGCGAGCACGACCAGACCGATCAGGAGGGTGCGCGACTCGGTCCAGGCCGCGAAGGCGTTGCGGGACCGGGTCGGGGATGCGAGCGCGGGGTCGGTGAACGCACCGTCCACCTGGGGAGCCGGTGCCGCGCTGCGCACCGCGGTCGACGGCAGGAACGACCGCAGCGCCAGCAGGACACCGACGAAGGAGAGCGCGACGGCGACCGGGATGTTGACGACCACCGGCACCCCCAGACCTGCGGCGCCCGCGGCCAGCGCGGCCGCGATGACGGTCCCGAACGAGAAACCCGCGTGGTAGCGCGGCATGACGGTGCGCCCGAGCCGCTGCTCGACCGCGGCGCCCTCGAAGTTCATGGCGGCGTCCCACACCCCGGTCCCGACGCCGAAGAGCACCAGCGCACCCGCGACGAGGGCGACCGAGTCGAGCTGCACGCCGAGCGCCGCGATGGCCAGCCCGATAGCGTTGGCCGCCGCAAAGGTGGTGATGGTGGTGCGCGCGCCGAACCGCTGCACGACGATCCCGGACAGCGGCAGCGAGGCCAGTGACCCGATCGACGCGGCCAGCAGCACCAGTCCCATCTGCTCGGCCTGCAGACCGAGGCCGTCGCGCACCGCCGGGAGCCGGGAGGCCCAGGTCGCGAAGTTGAAGCCGTTGAGGAAGAAGACGGCGAAGACCGCCCAGGAGGCTCGGCCGATCGCGGCCGGTGCGAGGGGTGAGGGGGCAGGCACGAGCCCATCCTGTCCGGTCATGCGGCATCCACCAGCACGGGCACGTCGACCCGCCGGGCCCCGACCGCCGCGACGGGGGCCACCCGCCCGGAGACGGCGACAGCCGCCACGAGCGCCACGCACACGAGCAGCAGCGCGTGCCGGGCGCCGAGCGCCTGGGCCGCCAGCCCGATGACGGGGGGCGCGACGAGGGAGGCGATGGTCGAGAACGAGGACACGACGGCGACCCGGCCGGCGGCGCGCATCGGTTCGTCGGAGGCAGCGGCGATCGCGATGGGGACCGCCAGCGCCGCACCGAGACCCCACGCGGACACGCCGACCACCGCGAGCGGCAGGTTCGGTGCGACCCCGTAGAGCGCGAGCCCGGTCAGCGAGACCAGCCCCGAGATGCGCAGCACCAGGACCCGGCCGAACCGGTCGATGAGGCGGGTGCCGAGCACGCGGACGGCGGTCATCGAGGCGATGAACACCCCGAGCACGACACCGCCGACGGCTTCGGGCCGGTCGAAGGAGTCGACGACGGACAACGACAGCCAGTTGTTGGCCGAGCCCTCGGACAGCGAGGCGGCCATCGCGACCAGGCCGATCAGGAGGGTGCGGGGTTCGGTCCAGGCGTGCAGCGAACGACGGAGCCCGCCGTCGGTACCCGGCTCGGCCTGGGCCGCGGGCGTCTCGTCGTCCCCGAGCACGAGGCCGGCTCGCACCGAGGCCAACCGCCAGCCCAGTCCCAGGACTGCGACCGTGGCGAGCTGGGCCTCGACCGGCACGTCCAGCGCCGAGCAGGCGGCCCCGCCGAGCGAGCCGAGGACGGCCCCGGCGGAGAATCCCGCGTGGAACTGCGGGATGACGGTGCGCCCGAAGGCCCGTTCGATCCGGGCGGACTCGACGTTCATCGCGAGGTTGATCAGCGCGACGCCCGCGCCGTTGACGACGACGCCGACGCACAGCAGGCCGACGGCTCCGAACGTCGGGCCGAGGCCGATGACGAGGTAGCCGGCGGAGATCACGACGGCGCTGGCCACGAACAGCCGGCGGCTGCCCAGCCGGGCGTGCACCGCTCCGGAGACGAGCACGGCCACCAGTGCCCCGAGGGCCCCGAGCAGGAGCACGACGCCGAGCTGGGCGGTCGACAGCCCGAGGATGGCGCGCACCGACGGCAGCCGGGCCAGCCAGGAGCTGAACATGAGGCCCATGAGCGCGTAGACGCCGATGAGCAGGAGACGGGCCCGCCGGGCGGCGGGGGTGGGCGCGGTGGGCGCGCGGCGTAGCACGACAGCTCCTGGGATGGCAGACGGCGGGTTCGGTCCGCACGGTCGATCCACGGTGCACGCATCGAGGTCGAATCGATTCGATCGGCAGCCACGGCTGAATCGAATCGATTTGAGGGACGATCACAGTCTGTCGCTAGGCTGGCGGTGCCGTCAACCATGTCCGCGACCCGCGCACCCAACCGCACCACGCGCTGCACGCCCAGCCCGCCGACCCGGACCGCAGTCACCGCCCCGCCCGCCGCGGGCCGTTCGAAGGGAGGTCGCCATCTCCGGTCGCACCACGCTCGCCGATGTCGCGGCCTCGGCCGGCGTCTCGGTCTCCACCGCCTCGTTGGCGTTCTCCGGGGCCGGACCCATCTCGCCCGTGACCCGGACGCGGGTGCTCGAGGCCGCCTCCGCGCTCGGCTACCGCGGTCCGAACCCGCTCGGCAGGCAGCTGCGCAGCGGGCGCTCGGGCATCGTGGGCGTCGTCGTCGGCGACTCCCTGCGGCGCTCGTTCCGCGACCCGGTCTCGATCCAGGTGCTCGACGGCCTGGCCACGAGCATCGAGGCGCTCGGGCTCGGGTTGCTCCTCGTGCGCGGTTCGGACGAACCCGGCGCCGATGCGCTCAACCCGCTGCTGGCCACCGCGGCGATGGATGTCGCGGTGATCCTCTGGGGCGCCACCACGGACAGCCCGGTGCTCACCGCCCTGCGCGAACGCGGCGTCCCGCTCGTCGTCGTCGAGGGGCGGGCCGGTGAGGGCAACGCCCTGGTGCAGGTCGAGGACCGCAAGGGCATGCGCGCCCTGGGCGAGCACCTGCTGGCGCTCGGCCACCGGCGGATCGCGACCGTCACCCTGCCCTTCGATCGCGACGGCCGCCAGGGTCCGGCCGATGCCGACCGACTCACCCACGTCGGCTACGAGATCGCCCGCCGTCGACTGGCCGGGCTGCACGACGCCGGGATCGAACCGACCACGGTCTACGAGGCCCCGGCCTCGCTCGTCGAGCTCGGCACCGCCGCCGGTCGTGAGCTGCTCGCCCGGCCGGACCGACCGACCGCGATCGCGGCGCAGTCCGATCTGCTGGCCTCCGGGGTACTGCTCGCTGCGCGCGAGCTCGGGCTGCGCGTGCCGCAGGACGTGTCCGTCGCAGGCTTCGACGGGCTGGACTTGCCCTGGCTCGCCCCGGACGTCCTCACGAGCGTCCACCAGCCGCTGCAGGCCAAGGGCGAGCTCATCGGCCGCGCGGTCGGCGACCTGCTCGCCGGTGAGCACCCCCCCACCCGGACGCTCGACGTCGAGCTGGTGGTCGGCACCACCACCGGGCCGCCGCCGGCCTGACGGAGGCCGCCCGTCCGAAGGAGGCCGCCCGCCCGATGGATCAGGTCGCGTCGGACGGTCAGCGCGGGAGGCGGACCAGCACCTGGGCCTTACCGAGCACCCGCTGGCCATCGACCGCCACCTGAAGGTCGATACGGGCGGTCCCGGCGGCCTCGTCGAGCGCACCGACGACCGCGACCACCTGGACACGCGCGTCCCCGGGGTCGGGCACGGGCACGGGACGGGAGAAGCGCACCTGGTAGTCCAGCACGGCCCCGGGGTCCCCGAGCCAGTCGACGACGACGTCGACCGCGGCCCCCATGGTCCACATGCCGTGCGCGATGACCCCCGGCAGGCCGACCTCGCGGGCGACGCGCTCGTTCCAGTGGATCGGGTTGAAGTCACCGCTCGCCCCGGCGTACCGCACGAGCCGGGCGCGGTCCACGACGACCTCGCGACGGGCGACCTCGTCGCCGACGTTCATCGGTCCTCCCCGCGCACGGCCAGGGTCGAGCGGACCGTGCTCACCGGGTTACCGGCCTCGTCCGCGATCTCGCAGCGGGTGGTCACCATGGTGATCCCGGCGCGCTCGGCGATCTGCTCGACGTGCAGCGTGGTCACCAGCCGGTCACCCGCATGGATGGGCCGGTGGTGGGTGAAGCGCTCATCGGCGTGCACGACGCGGGAGAAGTCGATCCCCGCAGCCGGGTCGGCGATGAACTGCTGCTCGGCGCGCTGCGCCACCACGACCGCGAAGGTCGGCGGGGCGAGGACGTCCGGGTGCCCGAGCGAGCGCGCCGCCGACTGATCGCTGTACACCGGGCTCGTGGCGCCCGTGGCTTCGGCGAATGCCGCCAGGGCGGTGCGAGCGACCTCGTACGCAGGCGTCGGCGGGTAGACCCGGCCGACGTAGCCGGCGTCGACCGGCACGGGTGTCAGCGGGTCTCGCGGTGGACGGTGTGACGACCGTCCCGCGGGCAGTACTTCTTCATCTCGAGCCGGTCGGGGTCGTTCCGACGGTTCTTCTTGGTGATGTAGTTCCGCTCCTTGCACTCCGTGCAGGCGAGCGTGATCTTCGGACGGACGTCGTGGCTCTTGCTGGCCATGGCTTGTCACCTCTCGCGCGCGCGGCGCGCGTCGTGTTCGTCGTACCGAGCGCGCCGGCCGACGCGTTCTGTGGAGCTGAGTGGTAGCGGGAGCGGGATTCGAACCCGCGACCTCACGATTATGAGTCGTGCGCTCTCACCAACTGAGCTACCCCGCCCCGACATGGCA
>JAHIJU010000203.1 GCA_018898235.1 Actinomycetota bacterium
CGTCATCCCCAGCTCCTCCCCCTGGTAGACGTACGGCGTCCCACGGTGCAGGTGCAGCAGGGTCGCCAGCGCCTTGGCGCTCGCCGGTGACTCATCACCCCAGCGCGAGACCACCCGCGGCTGGTCGTGGTTGGACCAGTACAGCGAGTTCCAGCCGACGTCGCCGAGCCCGGTCTGCCAGCGACCCAGCACCTGCTTGAGCTCGGTGAGCCGCACCGGCACCGGATCGAACTTGCCGCCCGGGCCGCGACCGAGGTCGACGTGCTCGAACGCGAACACCATGTCGACCTCGGCGCGCGCCGGATCGGTGAAGAGCAGGGCGTCCTCCAGCGTCACACCGGGTGTCTCGCCGACGGTGAGCAGCTCACCGTCGCGACCGGCGAACACCTCCTCGTGCATCTCGTGCAGCAGCTCGTGGATGCGCGGGCCGCACGTGTAGAAGGGGCTGCCGTCGCCCAGCCCGTCCGCGCCGACCACACCGTCCGGCAGGGACGTGACCTTGGAGATGAGGTTGATGACGTCCATCCGGAAGCCGTCGACACCGCGGTCCAGCCAACGCCGCATCATCGCGTAGACCGCCTGGCGGACCTGCGGGTTCTCCCAGTTGAGATCCGGCTGCTTGCGGCTGAACAGGTGCAGGTAGTACTCGCCGGTCGCCTCGTCGTACTGCCAGGCGGGGCCGGAGAAGAACGAGGCCCAGTTGGTGGGTTCGGCGCCCGGGGCGCCGGGGACGGTGCCGGGGCGGGCCGGGCGCCACCAGTACCAGTCGCGCTTCGGGTCGTCCTTCGCGGACCGGGAGGCCGTGAACCACGGGTGCTCGTCGCTCGTGTGGTTGACGACCAGGTCCATGACGAGCTTCATCCCGCGGGCGTGCAACGCCGCGAGCAGGGCGTCCAGATCGGCCAACGATCCGAACAGCGGGTCCACGTCCTCGTAGTCGCTGATGTCGTACCCGTTGTCGTCCTGCGGCGAGCGGTAGATCGGCGACAGCCAGACGACGTCCACCCCGAGGTCGGCCAGGTGGTCGACATGCTCGAGGATGCCGCGCAGGTCGCCCACGCCGTCACCGTCCGAGTCGGCGAACGACCGGGGGTAGATCTGGTAGACGACCGCACGGGTCCACCAGGGCGCGTCGTCGGGGCTGAAGTTCATCGGATGATCCTCACATGGGGGCCGTCAGGGGTGCAGGCCACGAGTCCCTGGCCGGCGCCGCACCACGTCTCAACGGGCGGTGGTCCCGGCCGCCAGCCCCGCACCGATCAGCAGCCAGCGCCCGCCCAGCACGGCCGCACCCGAGGTGAGCAGCGCGAACACGGCGACCCAGAACCCGCCGGGCAGGTGACTGAGCGACCCCAGCTGACCCGCGTCCGAGGAGTCCGGACCGCGTCGCCGACGCCGTGAGACGCCCAGCTCCAGCACCGCGCGCGGCGCCCCCAGCAGCAGCAGCCAGGCCACCAGCTGCGCCGCGACCACCTGGATCGTGACCGATCCCCACCACGTGACTGCCAGCAGCACCCCGGCCGAGGCCAGGACCGCCCACAGCCCGTACAGGTTGCGGACCTGCAGCAGCACGAGAGCCAGCAGGACCAGCAGCAGCCACAACGTGCCCACCGCGTACCCGTGCGAGATCAGCCAGGCGGCCCCGACCCCCAGCACGGCCGGCGCGAGGTAGCCCGCCAGCAGCGTGAGGACCATGCCGGGGCCCCGGGCCGGGCCACGCGTGGTCGTCAGACCCGAGGTGTCCGAGTGCACCCGGATCCCGGACAGCCGTCGACCGGCGAGCACCGCGACGCCCGCGTGGCCGGCCTCGTGCACGATCGTCACGAGGTGCCGGACGACGTGCCAGGCGGTCGGCAGCGCCAGCACCACGAGGGAGGCCGCCGCCGTCGCCAGCACGAGGGCGGCGGACGGGGCCGGTTGCGGGGTGGTGGCGGTCCGCCACAGGTTGCTCATCCAGTCGGGCACCCGCACACCTCAGCACATCCGGCTGGAACGGCCCGACAACGAGCGTTCCCGGATCGCACGGCGCCGGGGCGCGACGGAGTCCGGACCAGTGGTTCCGCCGCGCCGGGGCCCGGGACCTGGGGTGGGCGGCGCAGCCGCGCCGAGGCCCACGGTGGGTGGGGCAGCGGCGCCGGACGCCAGCGACCGCCACCAGCGCACGGGCTCCGGCCCTGCCGCATCGACCGACGGCGCGGGCGTCACCCGCTCGGCGAAGACGACCCGACGTTGTCTGGCGTGACTGGCCGCGAGCAGCAGCAGCTTCTCAGAGCGCACCGTCGCGACCAGCACCAGCAGCCCGAACCCGACGAGCGTCGTGGGCGGTCCAACTCTGGCCGCGGGCAGCACCGCTGCGAGCACGGCGTAGCAGGCGCCCTCCGCCGCACCGATCGACGCCGATCGGCCCGCCGGCCACCCAGCGGTCCGGCCCGCCCGGTCACCTGGCCGCCCGGCCGACCACTCGGCCGACCCGGCCGACCCGGCGCCCAGCCCCCAGCCACCCGCCACCAGCCACAGGCGGCCGACGAACCGGGTGTTGCGGAGCGTACGACCGAGCCGATCCACCGCAACCTCCGGGTCGCCGGGGCGGACGGCCCTGAGACCTGTGCATCTGGAGGCGACCAGCCTCACGAGCCGCCCTCAGACCACGGGTGCGAGTCGCGTTCCTAGCCGCGGCACCCGACGAGCAGGATTTCGGACACCGCTGCTGGTGGACTCAACTGTGCGCCGCCGACCACCGCCACTGGCTGTCATGACCGTCGCGCTCAGCCAGGAGGGGCTTCTCTCGGCGCAGCAGCTCGACGAGCACGGCGTCGCCAGCCATATCCGCGTCACCATGCAGCGCCGGGGCGAGCTGGTTCGACTCACCCGCGGGGTGTACGACGTGGCGCCGCTGCTCCGCGCGTCAGGCTGGCCGGTGGCCGCCCCCACCGACCCAGACGCCGCGCGACGGCGCACC
>JAHIJU010000204.1 GCA_018898235.1 Actinomycetota bacterium
GACGGTGACGCCGGGCATCTCGCCGACCAGCAGCAGGTCGTTCTCCCGTCCGGCGAACACCTGCGTGTGCATCTCGTGCACGAACTCGTGGATGCGCGGCCCGCTTGCGTAGTGCGGGAAGCCGTTCCCGTACGACGCACCCGGGGCCACCTCGCCGTCGGGCAGCTCCGGGTCCTTGGACACCAGGTTGATGACGTCCATCCGGAACCCGTCGACGCCGCGGTCGAGCCACCACCGCATCATGGTGTGCACCGCGGCCCGCACCTGCGGGTTCTCCCAGTTCAGGTCGGGCTGCTTGGTGGCGAACAGGTGCAGGTAGTACTCGGCCGTCTGCTCGTCCCAGGTCCAGGCGGGGCCGGAGAAGAACGACTCCCAGTTGGTGGGCTCGGCGCCGTGGTCCCCGGGCGTGGTCCCCGGCCGGGCCGGCCGCCACCAGTACCAGTCGCGCTTCGGATCCTGCCGGGAGGACCGTGCGGCCACGAACCACGGGTGCTCGTCGGAGGTGTGGTTGACCACCAGGTCGAGCACGATGCGGATGCCGCGGGCGTGGGCCTGCTCGATGAGCCGGTCCAGGTCGGCCAGTGTGCCGAAGGTCGGGTCGACCTCTTGGTAGTCGCTGATGTCGTAGCCGTTGTCGGCGAACGGCGAGCGGTACACGGGGGACAGCCAGATCGCGTCGATGCCGAGCGCCGCCAGGTGGTCCAGCCGGGAGGTGATCCCCGGCAGGTCGCCGACCCCGTCACCGTCGGAGTCGGCGAAGCTGCGCGGGTACACCTGGTAGACGACGGCCGACCGCCACCAGGGAGCCGCGGCCCCGCCGGTCACCGGACACCGTCCAGGTCGATGACGACCATCTGCCACGTCCTGAAGGGCGGCAGCGTGGCCGTGGCGTCCTCCCCGTCGAGAGCCACCTCGACCGGGACCAGGTGCCCCTCGCGGTCGGGGTCGGCGACCAGGACCCGCGGGACGGCCGCACCAGCGCGTCGCACCCGCAGCGTCCCGGGCCCCGGGTCGGCCGGTGCTGCGCGTGGGGCGTCCCACTCGGTGTCCACCTGTCCGGTGAGGTTGATCAGGTGCATCACGAGCCGCCCGTCGACCTCGACGACGCGCCGCCACACGCACCCGGCGACCGCGTCGTCGCTGGTCGGGGCCCCGGGGTAGCTGACGTCGAGCGACTCGTTGTACGTCCCGACCCAGGCGCCGGTGACCTCGACCGCGCGGGGGTCGAGCAGCAGCTCGTCGTGCTCGACGAGGAAGTCGTACCAGCGGTGCAGCAGGTCCAGGGTCGACGGGTCAGCCGCGCGGTTGCGTACGTAGTACGGGTCGACGAGCACGTGACCGCTCTCCCCGGCGAGCAGCTGGGTCGCGCCGTGCGAGAACAGCGTGGCCATCGTCAGGGCGGTGGCGCGGTCGGCGGCCTCGACGGGTGCCGTGTCGTAGACGTGCTGGTAGGCGGCGATGACGACCGGTCGCCCCTGGCCGGCGGCCCTGGCCCGGGTGACCACGCGGGCCAGCGAGTCCAGGGTGGTGTGCGGTGGCCAGACCTCGACGTAGACGGCGTCCTGCGGGGCGTCCGCCGTCGCCCACGTCGGGAAGTCGTTGACGTTGTTGAACACCAGCCGGGCGTCGGGCAGCCCGGTGCGGACCGCCTCGACCAGGGAGCGGAACGAGTGTGCGAGGTCCACCGGTCGTCCGTCGGTGAGCTGGGCGCGACGCGGGAACCCGTACTGGTCGAGGTGGAAGCCGTGCAGCCCGACGGCGCTCACCGAGGCCTGCAGATCGGCCACCAGGTGCTGCTGCCAGTCGGGGGCCGCCGGGTCGACGAGCTGCAGGAAGTCCCCGAGCGACCACGGCGAGCCGTCGGCCCGCAGCACCGCCCGGTGCGACCAGCGGTCCCACTCGCCGTTGCCCACGGCGTAGACGGCCGCGTACCCGAGCGCCTCGCTGCCCACGGCGTCGAGCCCGGCGACCAGCCGGCGCACGGTGGACAGCGCGATCGGCTGGTCGAGCGCATCGACGTACTGCTCGCCGCCGCCGACCAGGTCGGCGTGCCGGTACGCCCAGTCGTAGAGCTGGACGGCATCCAGGTGCAGCGCGCGGACCAGGTCGAGGACGGCGTCCACGTCCTTGTCCGGGGCGTAGGAGGCGACGAACCCGTAGCGCAGCCGGGCTCGCGGCGAGGCGGTGACGAGCACGGCGGTCCGGGCAGCGGCACCGTCGGGGCAGGTCAGCTCGATCCCGTACCCGCCGGGCGGGAGCAGTCCCAGCTCGACGAGCCCGGCACCGGCGCACGGTGCCGTCGCGATCACCGCGCCCAGGTGGCGGACGGTGAGCGTGCCGACCACCGGGTTGCGCACCTCGACGACCACGGGTTCGTCGGGCGCATAGCGGCTCCTCGTGGGCAGGACGAGGAAGGGCTGCTGGGTGGTCATGGTGCTCCTGCGGGTGGGGGTGTGCGAGGGCCGGCCGTGCCGGGGTTCAGCTCTTGAGGGCGCCGTTGGTCAGTCCCGACACGAGCTGCCTCTGGAAGATGACGTAGACGACGATCACCGGGACGACGGCGATCACGGAGGCCGCGAAGACCAGCCCCCACGACGTCCCGTGCTGACCGCGGAACAGGGCGATCCCGATCGGGAGCGTGCGCTGGGAGACGTCGTTGATGACGGTCAGTGCCCAGACGAACTCGTCCCAGCTGCCGAGGAAGGTGAAGATCGCGCAGGTCGCCAAGGCCGGTCGGGACAGCGGGACGGCCAGGTCCCAGTACCTGCGCCACGGCCCGGCCCCGTCGATGAGCATGGCCTCGTCGAGCTCGACGGGGATCTGCTCGAAGAACGCCCGGAGCAGGAAGGTCGAGAAGGCGATCTGGGTCCCGACGTAGAACGGCACCAGACCGGGCAGGGAGTTGAGCAGCCCGAGATCCTTGGCGAGCAGGAACTGCGGGATGATCAGCAGCATCGTCGGGATGGTGAGGCCCACCACGACCATGCCGAAGAGCACACCGCGGCCGGGGAACCGGAACCGCGCGAAGCCGTAGGCCATCATCGAGGCGAGCAGCACGGTGCCGAAGGTCGTGACCACGGCCACCATCGACGAGTTGAGGAAGTACCGGCCGAAGCTGTTGGCCCCCCACGCCTGGGCGTAGTTGTCGAGCGTGGGATCGCTCGGGACCAGCCGGGGTGGGTACTCGAGCAGCAGGGTGTGCGACTTCAGCGAGGTCGAGACCATGAAGGCGAACGGCAGCGCGAGCGCGAGCGCGCACACGATCAGCAGCGCGTAGCGCACGGCTGCGACGCC
>JAHIJU010000205.1 GCA_018898235.1 Actinomycetota bacterium
CGCTGATCCTGGTGTTCACCCTCTTCCGGCTCGGCCTCAACGTGGCCAGCACCCGTCTGGTGCTCCGCGACGGGTTCGCCGGTCAGGTCATCCAGGCGTTCGGGCACTTCGTGGTCGGCGGCTCGCTGGTGATCGGGCTGGTCATCTTCATGATCCTGGTGATCATCCAGTTCGTCGTCATCACCAACGGTGCCGGTCGCGTCGCGGAGGTCGGCGCCCGGTTCACCCTGGACGCGATGCCCGGCAAGCAGATGGCCATCGACGCCGACCTGAACTCGGGGCTGATCGACGAGGACACCGCGCGCAGGCGCCGGGCGGACATCTCGGCCGAGGCGGACTTCTACGGTGCGATGGACGGTGGGTCCAAGTTCGTCAAGGGCGACGCCATCGCCGGGGTGGTCATCACGGTGATCAACCTGGTCGGTGGCTTCGTCATCGGCATGGTGCAGCGCGGCATGACGGCCGGCGATGCGATCAGCACCTACTCGGTGCTGAGCGTCGGTGACGGTCTGGTCACGCAGATCCCGGCGCTGCTGCTGTCGGTGTCCACCGGCATCGTGGTGACCCGCGCGAGCGCCGAGGGCGATCTGGGGACCGCGGCGGCCGGCCAGCTGCTGCAGTCGAGCCAGGCCCTGATGATCGCCGGCGCCGGGGCGGTCGGCCTCGGCCTGCTGCCCGGGATGCCGAAGCTGCCGTTCACCCTCGTGGGTGCGACCCTGCTGTTCCTCGCCCAGCGCCGCCGGACCGAGCTCGCCACCGAGGCCGCGGCGGCCGTGACCGCGCAGACGGCTCCAGCCGTCGCGCCCAGCTCGGACACGCCGGAGGCCCTCATCGAGCAGATGCGGGTGCACTCGCTGGAGATCCTGCTCTCCCCGGACCTGGTGGACCTGGTGGGCTCGGGCCCCGAGCAGGATCTGCTGGCCCGCGTGCGCGGGCTGCGCCGCAAGATCGCCCTCGACCTGGGCATCGTCGTGCCGCCGGTGCGGACCCGCGACAGCGTGGACCTGCCGCGCTCGACCTACGTGGTGCGGGTCGCCGGGGTCGAGGCCGGTCGCGGGGAGGCGCCCGCGGGCCGGGTGCTCGCGCTCGGCGACGACCTGGGTGCGCTGCCGGGGACCGCGGTCACCGAGCCGGTGTTCGGCCTGCCGGGCAAGTGGGTGCCGGCCGAGCTGCGGCACGCGGCCGAGATGACGGGGGCCACCGTGGTGGACCGGTCGTCGGTGCTCATCACCCACCTGGGGTCGATCATCACCCAGTACGCCCCGCGCCTGCTGGGCCGGGAGGACGTCCGGGTGCTCACCGACGGGCTCAAGAAGGTCAACCCGTCGGTGGTCGAGGAGCTGGTCCCGGGGCTGCTGTCGTTGGGCGAGGTGCAGCGCGTGCTGCAGGGGCTGCTGGCCGAGCAGGTGCCGATCCGCGACCTCGGCCGCATCTACGAGGCCCTGACGCTGCGTGCCCGGCTGGGCACCGATCCGGAGGGTCTGATCGAGGCGGCGCGTGCGGGGCTCGGCCCGGCACTCGTGGCGCCGTACACCGCCGAGGGCACGGTGCGGGTGGTCACGCTGGAGCCGACGCTCGAGCAGCAGCTCCTGGAGGCGCTGCGGCCGGGGGAGGGCGGCACCCAGCTGCTCATCGACCCGGCGGTGCTCGACCAGGCGTTGGTGCAGCTGCGGCACGCGGTGCAGACCGCGGAGGCGGACGGTCGTACGGTGGTGCTGGCATGCGCGCCGGCGATCCGGCCGGCCCTGCACCGCCTGCTGGCACTCGCCCAGCCGCGCCTGCCGGTGCTGTCCTACTCGGAGGTCACAGGGGCTGGGGTCATCGTGCAGACGGTCGGGGTGGTGAGCGGTGGCCGAGCGATTGCTGCTTGAGGGTTCCGACCTGGCGGAGCTCATGTCGCACGTGCGCAACGAGTTCGGTCCGCACGTCAAGATCATCCGGGCCGAGCGGGTGCGCCAGGGTGGCTTCGCGGGCTTCTTCGCGAAGGAGAAGTACGAGCTGACGGTCGACGTGCCCCAGATGCCGCCGGTGCCGGCGCGGCCGTTGCGCTCGCACCGCCCGCCGCCGTCCTCGTTGGAGGATCTGCTGGACGCGGCCGACGAGGCCGACCACTCCCTGGTGCCGGACGCGAGCTCGGCGCGGGCGGCGATCGTGGCCCGACCGGACCAGGCGGCCCAGGCGGCGAAGCCGCGCGCCGCGACGGCCGGTGCCCAGTTCGCCACGGTGCTCGACCAGGTCCGCGCGCTCGCGGACGAGGGGGTGCCGGCGGAGGCGTTCACGCCGATGGTGCCGGCGGCCGTGGCGCCGACGGTCGCGGCGGACCTCGCGCATCCCGTGGCCCCGCCCGTCCCGGCGACCGCACCCGTGCCCGGACTCACGGGTACGGTCCCCGACGGTGCGGGTGACTCCGGTGAGCGGTTGCGCGCGGCGCTGACCGGGCTCGGCGTGCCAGCCCAGCTGCTGGGCGGCGCCCGTCCCACGCTCGCCGGGGTGCTGGACGCCATCCCGCCGGGTCCGACGCCGCCCCGCGGCGCCGGTCAGGTGCTCGCGGTGGTGGGTGCCGCAGCCGATCTGGCCGCCGTGGTGCCGCTGCTGATGGACCGGATGCGACTGAACCCGTCCGATCTCGTGGAGGTCGGGGGACCGCCGCGCGCGCCGTCCGCGGGGGTGGTCCCGGACCTGCCCACCCGGGTGAACGGGGCGAACGGGCTGACGGCCTGGCGGGCGCGGGCGGCGACCGCCAGGCACCCCTGGGTGGTGGCCGTGCCGGTCAGCGCCGATGCCGAGGGGCGGGCCATCGCGGCCGAGCAGGTCGACGCGTGCCGTCCGGACCAGGTGTGGGCCGTGGTCGATGCCCGGCTCAAGACGGTGGACGCCGTGCACTGGATCGACCAGGTCGGCGCCCGTCGTCCGGTGGACGCCCTGGCCGTGCGTTCGCTCATGGACACCGCCGCGCCCGGTACGGTGCTCGGCCTCGGTCGACCGGTGGCCTGGGTCGACGGACTGCCCACGTCGCGGCTGGTGTGGGCGGCGGTGCTGGGCCAGCCGCTCGACGCCGCGCTGGGCTGAGCGGTCGGCGATCGACGTGCGCTGGTCGGGCGAACGGCTCGGCCGGCTGCGGCGGGTGTCATGTCAGGCGTCGGGACCGCACGGTAGGGTCGCCCCATGTTGGTGCTCAGCCGTCGCGTGGGCGAGCGACTCCTCATCGGCGACGACGTGGTCATCACCGTCATCGAGGTCCGAAGCGACGGTGTGCGGCTGGGCATCGAGGCACCGCGGGAGATCCGGGTGCACCGGGCCGAGGTGCTCGAGGCCGTGCGGCGCTCGAACGTCGAGGCGGTCGGTGCGGACGAGGCGACCGAGGCGGCGCTGCGGCGGCTCGTGATCCCGGCGGCGGATACCGGGTCGGAGCCCCCGGCCGCCCCCCCGGCCACCGAGGGAGCGACGCCCGGGGCGCCGGCCCCCGCGCCCGGTCCGGCCGCTGCTGCACGTCGTCCCACCCCGCGGCCGCCCGGAAGCGCTTCCGGTGGTGCGTAAGTAGTCCTCACGATCCGTTTTCCGGTGCCGATCGGTGTGGCACGAGGCGGCGCCGCGCGGCGCCGTCCGGGACGGAGGGCGACGAGTCATGGGCGCGCGGACCTCGGCATCTCGACCGCAACGCACGCGGAGCAGGTGGGCGTGGTTCTGGGATCGGCCGATCGCACTGCAGATCGCCTCGGCGGTGGCTCTGCTGTCGGTCGTGTTCATCGTGGTCGGCGGGGGTGGCGCGGTCGCCCTGTGGCATGCGGGCGTGAACCTCGAGGAGATGTCGTCGAGCACGGCCGACCAGACGGCCCTCGCCGCCCTGTCCACCGGTCAGCTCCGTAGCCACACCTTTGCCGTGCAGGTCGCCGCGGCCGACTCGTCCTCCCGGGACGAGCTGGTGCGCGCCTGGACCGCGAACGACGCCGCCGTCGACACGCAGATCACCCGCTACGACGGCGCCCAGGACGACCAGTGGCACGAGTTCGTCGCCGGCTGGACGGCCTGGAAGGCGCTGCGCGACGCCACCGTCGCCCCCGCGGCGCAGTCGGGCGACCTGACCACCCTCACCGCCGCGCTGGCCGCACCTGCTGCCGACCCCGGCGTCGCCGGCACACCGCTGGCGGCCCTGCAGTCCCGCGTCGACGCCCACGCCGCGACGACCATGGCGAGCGGCCGGCGCGAGATCCAGACCGTCATCGCCATCCTGATGGTCGCCTTCCTGGTCGGCGCGACCGCCTCGGCGCTGCTCACGGTGACGGTGACCCGACGGATCACCCGCGCCCTGCACGGGGTCGAGCTCACGTTGACGGCCATGGCCGACGGCGACCTGACGACCCCGGTGACCGTGACCACCCGGGACGAGGCGGGTCGGATGGCGGCCGCCCTGGGCCGGATGCAGGACTCGCTGCGGGCGACCCTCGGCCAGGTCATCTCCGCGACCGGCCGCGTCACCGACGCCGTGACCACGCTCACCGATGCGAACACCCGGGCCGCAGGGTCGACGCGGGAGACCTCCAGCCAGGCCGATGTGCTGGCCGGGTCGGCCGAGCAGGTGTCCCGCAACGTGCAGACCGTCGCGGTCGGCGCGGCGCAGCTCCACGACTCGATCGCGGAGATCGCCGCGAACGCCTCGTCGGCGGCCTCGGTCGCGGGCCGGGCGACCGAGGCGGCGCGCTCCGCGAACGACAAGGTCGCGCGGCTCGGTGACTCGAGCCGTCAGATCGGTTCGGTC
>JAHIJU010000206.1 GCA_018898235.1 Actinomycetota bacterium
CATGCCGTTGAGCACCGGGATGGTCGCGTGGGTGGCCAGGTCGACGACGGTCTGGTGGCGGGCCACGCGGGCCATCACCACGTCGACCAGGCGGGACAGCACGCGGGCGGTGTCCTCGATGGACTCGTGCCCGCCGAGCTGGATCTGGCCGGGCGCCAGGTACTGGGCGTGCCCGCCGAGCTGGGACATCGCGGTCTCGAACGAGACCCGGGTGCGGGTCGAGGACTGCTCGAAGATCATCCCGAGCGTGCGCCCGTGCAGCAGCGGCGGGAAGTAGCCGACCTGGACGCACTTCTTGAGGGTGAGGCCGAGGTTCACGATGTCGAGGATCTCGGCCTTGGTGAGGTCCTGGGTGTCGATGAAGTTCCGGACGGTCATGATCGTCTCCTTCGAACGGTGCCGCGCAGGGTGCGGGCAGGGTGCTGGCTGGGTGGAGCGGGCACGTCGGGCCCAGGCACGTCCGGGACGGACGGGTCTGCGGCACGCACGTGGGCAGGGCTCGGCCAGGCCGGGTCGCCGAGGGGTCGGGACCCGCACCGTGGACGGGCGGATGAGGGGCCGGAGGTATCCGGCTGCGCGCCGGCCCGGGACCGGCCGCACCTGCTGCGCGGTGCGGCCGGTGCCGGCCGGGGCGGCTAGCGGCCGGAGGGCTGCTGCTGGGTGATGCAGTGCACGTTGCCGCCGCCGAGCAGGATCTCCCGGCCCGGCACCGTGAGGACGCGGCGCGGTGCGAACAGCTCGGTGTAGGCGGCGATCGCGGCATCGTCGTGCTCGTCGTCGAACGTGGGCAGGACGACGATGTCGTTGCCGATGTAGGAGTTGACGTACGACCCGGCGAGCCGGTCGCCCGCCTCACGCGGCAGGGTGCCCTCGACGGAGTCGACCCCGGCCGACTCCTCGGCCGTGATGAAGATCGGACCCGGCTGGTGGATCTTCACCACCTCGAACGCCCGGCCGCGGGCGTCCGTGCTCGACTCCAGGACCTTGAGGGCGGCCGCCGACCGCTCGTACTGCGGGTCGGTCTCGTCGTCGGTCCAGGTGAGCATGACCTTGCCCGGCTCGACGAACCGGCAGAAGTTGTCCACGTGCCCGTTGGTCTCGTCGAGGTAGACCCCGTACGGCAGCCAGACGACGACGTCGACGCCGAGGTGGTCGCGCAGGTGCTGCTCGATCTGCTCGCGGGTCAGGTCGGGGTTGCGGCCCGCGGACAGCAGGCACTCCTCGGTCACCAGGACGGTGCCCTCGCCGTCCACGTCGATCGAGCCGCCCTCGAGCACGAGCGGTGCCTTGTACCGGTCGCAGCCCTCGATCTCGAGGACCTTGCGCGCCACGGCGTCGTCGGCGGCCCACGGGAAGTAGAGGCCGTCGACCAGCCCGCCCCAGGCGTTGAAGTCCCAGTCGACGCCGCGCACGTCGCCGGCCTCGTCGACGACGAACGTCGGGCCGCTGTCGCGCACCCAGGAGTCGTCGTTCGACATCTCCACGACGCGGACCTGCGCCGGGAGCATGCTGCGTGCGTTGTCGTACTGCCGTGCGGAGACCGCGACGGTGACCTGCTCGGTCGTGGCGATGGCCGTGGCGACCGCGGTGAAGGCGGCCTGGGCCGGGCGCCCGCCGAGCCGCCAGTTGTCCGGCCGCTCGGGCCAGACGAGCCAGCAGCCGGCGTGGTGGGCCCATTCGGCGGGCATGCGGTACCCGTCGGCCCGGGGGGTGGTGGTGAGTGTGCGAGACATGGTGGAACCGCCTTTCGGGGTCAGAGCGGGGTGTCGGCGAACTGCTGCCGGACGTCGTCGGGGTCGTCGCCGCGTTCGAGTGCGCGTTCGCGCGTCCACCGCGGGGACCGGAAGCAGAAGTACTCCTGGAAGGCGACCGTGACGGCGAGGCCGGCGACGATCGAGCCGGTGGCCGCCCACGAGTAGCTGAACGGGTTCCAGACGAAGAACACGACGGCGGCGATGAGCAGGACCGTCGGCACCCAGGTGATGAGCCAGGTGGCCACCGGGCCGCCGGGGACGCGGTACGGGCGGGCCCGGTCGGGGTCGATGCGGCGCAGCTTGCGGAACGCCAGCATCATCACGATGTAGGGCAGCAGGAAGATCACCGAGGAGAACGCGAACAGGTTCCAGAACACGTCGTCGATGGCGCCGTCGGTGAGCGAGAACAACCCGGCGTAGCCGACCGTGAACACGGTCCCGACGATCGAGCACAGCATCGCCGCACCGACGGGGGTGCCACGCCGGGGGTGCACGCGGGCGAACACCTTGGGCAGGTCGCCCTGCTGGGCGGCCTCGGCGGCGGCGAGGTTGGCGCCGATGGTCCAGGGCACCAGGCAGGCGAAGAAGCAGAACAGGGCGCCGATGCCGAGCGCGGTGACGATGACGTGGGCGATCACGGACTCACCCAGACCACGCTGCAGGGCGTCGATGAGGCCGGTGGTCTTCGAGATCTCGTCGGCCGGCAGGATGAGCTGCATGCCGACGGTGGCGATGAGGTAGAAGCCGCCGATGAGGGCCCCGGCCACGGCGATGGTGCGCGGCACGTCGCGCTTGGGGTTCTCCATCTGGGTCGAGGCCGAGGACATGAGCTCGAAGCCCAGGAAGTTGTAGATGACGATCGGCAGCGCGGCGGCGAAGGCCGGCAGCGCATCGGTCGGCAGCATGGTGCTCGCGGTCCACTCGGTCGCCGAGCCATGGCTGGTGGCGTAGATGCCCCCGGCGACGGCGACCGCGACGATCACCGCGATGGTGATGCCGGCCCCGACGTTGGAGACCCAGGTGCCCGTCTCCAGGCTGCGCGCGTTCACCCAGTAGTTGATCCAGATGAGCACGACGGTGATCGCGATCTGCACCCAGAAGTTGAGGTGCCCGTCGAAGAACATCGAGGAGATCGCGCCGGAGAACATGAGGTAGACGCTCGGCACCCACAGGCCGACGTTCAGCCAGTACCACCACGAGACCCGGCTGCCCCACCGGTTCCCGAAGGCCCGCACGACCCAGGCGTAGATGCCGCCGGCGTCGGGGTAGGCCGAGCCCAGCTCGGCGGTGACCAGGCCGTACGGGACGAAGAACGCCGCGATGATCGCGATGGTCCAGAAGATGGCGGTGGGTCCGACCGCTGCGGTGACGGTGAGCTGGGACAGCAGCAGCATCGCCGCCACCGAGAACAGGACCATGTCGAAGAGACGGAAGGCGGGACGACCGGTGGTCCCGGTCTCCACCGGGGGTCGGTCGGTCTGGGCGGCCATGAGTGCTCCTTTGCCAGTGCCGCTGACGTACATGACGCGAAGCCGGCGCCCCACCTGGTCCCGGTCACCCTGTCCCGGTGGCCTGCGGGCCGCCGTGCGGCCGGGGTGTCACCGGACCGTCGGGCGGGCCGTGGCGAGATGTGTACAAACGCACAACTTCGATATGTACAAACGTACAAGTCTGGCCATGCATGCCCAGGGACCAATGTCCCCGCCCCGGCAGGGCTCTCCCGGAGCCGCCCTCAGTCGGTGGTGACGGCCGGGCAGAGCCGGTCCACGGCCACCCGCAACCGGCTCGCCAGCCCTGGCACGTCGAGCTCCCCGTTCGCCACCGCCTCGAGCATGAGGCCGTCCACCAGGCAGGCGATGATCTGCACCACCACCTCACGGGGCAGTGCCGGATCGCTCGGCGGCAGCACCCGGTCCACGAGCCCGCCGATCATCGCCGACCACGCCTGCGTCTGCGGGCGCAGGGCGACGTTGCGGGTCGCCTCCATGAACATCTCGAACAGCGCAAGGTCGTACAACGGGTCGGCGGTCGTCTTGTCGAAGAACATCTGCGTGAGCAGCGCCACCGACCGGTCCACGTCGACGGGGCCCTGCACCGCCTCGACGATCGCCGCGAGCCGCACCGACTCCGCCGCCTGGGCGTGCTCCATCGTCTGCAGCAGCAGGTCGTCACGGTCCGTGAAGTAGTAGGTGGTCGAGCCCAGCGCCACCTTGGCCGCATCCGCGACGGCCCGGTGCGTCACCGCGGCCGATCCGCCGGTGCCGAACACCCGCACCGACGCGTCCAGGATCAGCTCACGCTTGCGCTGACCGCTGCTCGTCGTGGCCCGCTCCCGCGGACGCCGCTCGGCCGGATCCTGGACCCCGGGCATCGTGTGTGTTCCCCTCGCCGATCGGGTGCGGGCGATGCGTACCGCCCGGCGGGGCGCGCGCACGCCGCGCCGCCCCGACCAGGCATTATCGCGCCCCCTGCGCTCCGAGCTCGACCCGGGCCGTCGCGCCGGGCGGCATCCCTCGACCGCGCCGCGTGCCGCGTCCACCGGGTCCGGACCGTCGACGACCCGGCCCCGCCGTACCGTGGGCGCCCGACGTGAGGAGGACCAGGTGACCAATCTCGAGCGGCATCCGGCCGAGACGGTCTGCGGACCCGGGGACCCGGACGGCATCGGACGCGTCCAGGTGCTCACCCCGCGCGACGTGCCGCTCGGCGGCATCCGGGCGATGACGGTGCGTCGGACGCTGCCGCAGCGTGCGCGCTCGTTCATCGGCGCCTGGTGCTTCCTGGACCACTACGGCCCGGACGATGTGTCGGTGACCGGCGGGATGGTGGTGCCGCCGCACCCGCACACGGGGCTGGCGACCGTGAGCTGGCTGTTCTCGGGGCAGATCGAGCACCGGGACTCCCTGGGCACGCACGCCCTGGTGCGGCCCGGTGAGCTCAACCTCATGACGGCCGGACGCGGCATCGTGCACTCGGAGTACTCGACCCCGGGGACGACGGTGCTGCACGGCGCCCAGCTGTGGGTGGCGCTGCCGGACGCCGACCGGGACACCGCCCCGGCATTCGCGCACCATGCCCCGGCGCCGCACGCGCTGCCCGGTGCCACGGTGCGGGTGTTCCTCGGCTCGCTGGCCGGGGTCGCCTCGCCCGTGCCGTGGTTCACGCCGCTGCTGGGCGCCGAGCTGGTGCTCGACCCCGACGCGCGGCTCACGCTCGACGTCGATCCGGGGTTCGAGCACGGGGTGCTGCTCGACGCCGGGGACGTGGCGGTGGCCGGGACCGTCGGCCGTCCGGGCGAGCTGCTCTACGTCGCGCCGGGGGAGTCGACCCTCACGCTCGCGGCCGGGTCGACGGGCGCCCGCGTGCTGCTGCTGGGCGGGACGCCGCTGGGGGAGCGGATCGTCATGTGGTGGAACTTCGTCGGCCGCTCGCACGAGGACGTGGTCGCGGCGCGCGCGGCCTGGCAGGGCGGGATCGGGGAGGAGGCCGACCGCGTGGCGGCGGCCCCGGGCCGGTTCCCGCCCGTCCCCGACGACCCGCACGCCCCGCTTCGGGCGCCGGTGCTGCCGCCGATCCGGTTGGTGCCGCGCAGCTGAGGCCCAGCCGGGTGGCCCGGCTGGTGCGGGCGCTGCCCGGTGCACCGCTACGCTCGCCGCCGTGCTCGACCTCTTCCTCGACCTCGTCTTCCTGGTGTTCCATCTGCACGAACGCTCGCCCCGTACGCTGCGGCGCGCGCTGGCGAAGGCCGACGCCGCCGGTGGGTCGCTGGTGTTCGACGGTGCCGTGCGCGGCCCGGCCGAGTACTGCCACGAGGACCCGGGGGTGCTGGAGATCGACGGCGGCGCGCTCACCTGGCGGCCCGGTGCCGAGGACGAGGACGTGACGACGGTGCCGGTCGACCGGCTGTTCGCGCGTGAGCTCACCGTGCGGCGTCGTCGTGCGCAGGTGGCCTGCACCGACGGCCCGGCGCACATCACCCTCACCTGCCCGCGGTATGCCGTCGGCTACCTCGCCCGGGTGGTGCCGGGCCTGGGCGCGCTGCTCGACGTCCACGGCGAGCGCCTCAAGCTGCGCTGAGCCCACCCCGGGGTCGAGCCTCGGCCGGGTGGCGGTGCCGCGGGGCTGGGTGCGCCCGTCGGCCACCCGGCGTCAGCCGGTGATCTTCCAGACGATGAGGTTGTGCACGTGCTGGGCCTTGGCGACCCCGCGGAACTCCGCCTCGTGGATCGTGCCGCCCAGGTCGATCGCGATGGACGAGGACGAGAAGAGCCCGCCCGCCCACGACTTGTTGGACACCATCGAGACCGACTTGATCTGCGAGTACGGCACCGAGGTCACGGCGACCTTCTTGCCGACGAAGCTGTTGTCCTGCAGCACCAGGCGGCGGTCGGTGAGCCCGATGAACCCGGTGCCGGCGCCGA
>JAHIJU010000207.1 GCA_018898235.1 Actinomycetota bacterium
ATGAAGCCGCCCGGCACGCCACGCTGGTCGGTGGTGTACCCGACGGGCACGTCGGACGACGGGTCGACCGGCAGGATCGCCTCGTCGGCGACCAGCGGGGCGTCGTACCGGGGATCGCCGTTCTCGTCGAGGGGGTACCACACCGGGAACGGCACGCCGAAGAAGCGCTGCCGGCTGACGAGCCAGTCGCCGTTGAGGCCGCCGACCCAGTTCTCGTAGCGGACCTTCATGTAGTCCGGGTGGAACGCGATCTGCTCCCCGCGGGCCAGCAGCGCGTCCCGCAGCGCACCGTCGCGGCCACCGTTGCGGATGTACCACTGGCGCGACGAGACGATCTCGAGCGGCTTGTCGCCCTTCTCGTAGAAGTTGGCCTTGCGGGTGGTCGGCGTGGGCTCGCCGTCGAGGTCGCCGCTGGTGCGCAGCGCGGCGACCACGGCCTCCCGGGCGGAGAAGGTCGTCTTGCCGGCCAGCTCGGCGTAGACCGCCTGGGCGCCGGGTGTGGTCAGCCAGTCCGGCGTCGAACGCTCCAGACGTCCGTCGCGGCCCACCACGGTGCGGTTCGGCAGCTGCAGCTCACGCCACCACTGCACGTCCGTGAGGTCGCCGAAGGTGCAGCACATGGCGATGCCGGCGCCCTTGTCCGGCTCGGCCGCGGGGTGGGCGAGCACCGGCACCGCCACATCGAACAGCGGGCCGGTCACGGTCGTGCCGAACAGGTGCTGGTAGCGCTCGTCGTCGGGGTGGGCGATGAGCGCGACGCAGGCCGGCAGCAGCTCGGGCCGGGTGGTCTCGATGAACACCGGTCCGTCGACGCCGTGGAACGCGACGCGATGGTAGGCGCCGGGGTAGTCGCGGGCCTCGAGCTCGGCCTGGGCGACCGCCGTCTGGAAGGTGACGTCCCACAGGCCCGGGGCCAGTGCCTGGTAGGCCTCGCCGCGGGCCAGGTTGCGCACGAACCCCTGCTGGGCCACCGCGCGCGCCTCGTCGGAGATCGTGCGGTAGGTGCGTGACCAGTCGACGGACAGGCCCAGGTAACGCCACAGGGCCTCGAACTGCGCCTCGTCCTCACCGGACAGCCGCAGGCACAGCTCGATGAAGTTGGGCCGCGAGATCGGCACCTGGTCGCCCGGCTTCACCGACTTGCCGTCGGTGCCCTCGTGCGGCGGCACGAACCCGGGGGTGTAGGTCAGCGACGGGTCGCAGCGCACGCCGTAGTAGTTCTGCACCCGGCGCTCGGTCGGCAGGCCGTTGTCGTCCCAGCCCATCGGGTAGAACACCTCGGCGCCGCGCATCCGCCGGTACCGGGCGACCACGTCGGTGTGCGTGTAGGAGAACACGTGTCCCACGTGCAGCGAGCCGGAGACGGTGGGTGGCGGGGTGTCGATCGCGAACACGCGCTCGGCCGGGGCCTGCGCGTCGAAGGTGTAGGTGCCCTGCTCCGACCAGGCCGTTCCCCACCGCTCCTCCAGCCCGTCGAGGCTGACCCTGTCCGGTACCCGTCGCGTCGTGGTGATCGACGGGTCGGGGGACGGCGGGGTCAGAGGGCTCATGGGCCCACATCTTCCCAGAACCGGCGGGTGCCCGCGGACGCGTGCGCCGGCCCCGCGGTCAGCCCTCGGTGTGCGGGGTCACCCAGGTGAGCGCCGCGGAGGCCATCGTCTGCCAGGTAGCCCCGCGGTGGCCGCCGGTGGTCACGATCCCCAGATCGGCGGCGACGCCGGGTCCGACCATGGCGGCACCTCGGGGACGGGTCCGTGAGGCACGGAGCCCACGGGACCCGGTCGGCCTGTCAGCCGTTGGTGTGCTGAGCCAACCAGGACAGTGCGGGCGAGGTCATCGCCTGCCAGGTGTCCCAGTTGTGGCCACCTCGCGTGAGCAGCTCGAGGTCGGCGCTCACCTGCGGGCCGACGGCCTTCTGGAGCTGCACGGCGTCCGACGTGGTGGCGGCGTCCTGCTTGCTGGCGGCGAGCAGCAGTGCGACCGGGCGGTCGGTGCCGGCAGCGACCAGGGTGCGCAGGTCGTTGTCCTTGCGGGCCTGTGCGGAGCCGGACAGCACCCGGGCGTCCGGGACGTTCGCGCCCGCGAGGCTCGCTGCGGCCGAGAACAACGCCGGCGTGGTCACCGCCAGCCGCACGGCGCAGCTGGCGCCGGAGGAGTAGCCCATCACCTGCCACCGCTGGGCGGAGACCGCCAGCACATGGAAGGACGCCGAGATGACGGCGGGCACGTCCTGCGTCAGCCAGGTGGCGACCTTCGGCCCGTCAGCCGGTGCGTCGGAGCAGCCCCAGTCCTTGCCCCCGACGTTGGTGGTCGCCGAGACGATGAGGGTCGGCTTCATGGCGCCGGTCGCGATGAGCTCGCTCGCCTTGGCCACGAGCTGAAGCCCGTTGAAGGTGTCGATCGGGTCGCCGGGTGAGCCGTCGAGGGCGAGCAGCACGGGCAGCGGGTCGCCGGTCGCCGTGTAGCCGGGTGGCGTCCAGACCAGGATCTGCCCGTTGACGCCGGACCTGGCCCCCGTGACCTGGGCGCTGACGAGCCCGGAGCCGTCGCCGGTGAAGGGGACCGCGGCCACGGTCGGGGCCGCCGTCGTCGGCGTGGCCGGAGCCGCCGTGTTCGGTGCCTGGGCGGGCTGCGGGGCGGCGGCCGCGGCGCCGGGCACGATGGTGGCGGCGCCGAGGTCGGCCGTGCCGAACAGCTCGTCCCAGGTGACGTAGAACCGATTCGCCTGGTTGACGCCCGCGAACACGGCGGCCACCGCGGCGACCTGGCACACCAGCAGGACGAGCACTCGTTGCACGGCACGAAGGGCCACCGGTCCGCGGACCCGGTTCCAGACGAGCAGTGCCAGCGGGATGCTCGCAACCGCCACGAGGATGGCGACGAGCTCGAACAGACGGGATGCGGGACCTGGCACGGGGTGAGGCTACGAGTCCGTCGCGGCCGAGAGACGCAGCAGGGGGCGTCGGCCGCAGATCTTCACCCGACCTCTGCTTCTGGTTCACCGTCCTGACCGGCGCGTCGGGCACGGTAGGCGGCGACATGAGCCCGGTTCCCGCAGTTGTTGACGTCGCAGAACCGCCGCGACCGGTTCCGCGAGAGGTCCACCAGCACCGCCTGACAGTCGTCGGCGGCGCACACGGCCATCCGCGCCCACTCGTCCGAGCGGATCACGTCGACCACGGCCATGGCGGACTCGACGAGGATCCTGACCTGGAGCGGGGCCTGCAGCGAGGTGGCGTGCAGGTGCCAGTCCCAGCCGTCGTGGCGCACCAGGTAGGGCACCGCAGCGGCCTCGCGCAGCATGGTGTTGACGAGGGTCGCGGCGTGGTCGCGGTCGGCGGACCACAGGGTGTGCAGCCGCCGGCGCACCTCGTGGACCTGGGCGAGTTCGTCGTCGTCACCGTCGTGGCGACCGGCGAACCCGTGCTCGACCCAGAACCGGTCGAGGTCCTCGACACAGGCCAGCGCATCGAGGCCGTCCCTGCGCAGCGAGGTGTTCACGAGTGCTGCTGCGGTGACGAGGTTCTGCTGGGTGTCATAGGCGAAAGGCACGTTGACTCCTGACGGCACGGGCTCTACTGTCACGAGCGTAGGCCCTGATGACTCCTGGCGTCGGACGTCGGGCAGACGGCAACCGACCAGCGACGACAGACAGGATCATGATGGCGGGGCGTGGAGCGGCGGGCGTCGCGACGGGACTCGTGGGCGCGGCGGCGTTCGCGACCAGCGGGCCGATGGTCAAGCCGCTGCTCGCGATCGGCTGGACGCCCGGCGCCGCCGTCCTGGTACGGCTCACGATGGGGGCGCTGCTGCTCGCCGTCCCCGTGGCGGTGGCCGTCCGGGGGAGGTTCTCGGTCATCGTGGCGCACTGGCGGCTCGTCGTGACCTTCGGGCTGTTCGGCGTTGCGGCCTCGTCCACGCTGTTCTACCTGGCGGTGGACCGGCTCACCGTCGCGGTCACGCTCCTCCTGGAGTACACCGGGCCGTTGCTGCTGATCGGCTGGGCATGGTTGCGCACGCGTCGGGCCCCCTCGACCCGCACCCTCGTCGGGGCAGCGCTGGCCATGGGTGGACTCGTGCTCGTGCTCGATGTCGCCGGTGCGGTCCACCTGGACACGCTCGGACTCGTGTTCGCCTCGCTGGCGGCGGTCGGCAACGCCGCCTACTTCGCCCTGATGGGTGTGCCCTCGGCGCTGCCCCCGGTCGCCCTGGCAGGTTCGGCGATGGCCGTGGCGGCGGTGGCCGTCGGTGTCCTGGCCATGGTCGGCGTGCTGCCCGTGCACGTGGTGGCCGCGCCGGTCGTGATGGCCGGCGCGCAGGTCTCCTGGTGGCTGCCGGTGCTCGTCGTCGGTGTGCTCCCGACGGCGTTCGCCTACGGGATCTCGGCGGTCTCGGTGCGCCTCCTCGGTGACCAGGTCGCGTCGTTCGTCGCACTCGCCGAGGTGCTGTTCGCCGTGCTGCTCGCCTGGGCGGTGCTCGACGAGGCGCCCGCCGCCGCGCAGGGCCTGGGCGCCGTCCTCGTCGTGGCCGGGGTCGCGCTGGTGCGGCGTGCCTCCTCCACCCCGGTCGGAGCGCCGGTCCCGGCGGCCGAGCCCGCGGTCCAGGCCGAACCCGTCTCCGTCTGAGGGGTCACTAGGCTGACCGCATGGGTCAGGTGACGGCGTCCGGTCTGACGGTCGGCTACGCGGCGATGCTCGAGCAGTTCGCCCCGATGGAGGCGGTGGAGCTGTCCGCCTACGCGGAGGCGCACGGGTTCTCGGGTGTGATGGCCGCCGACCACTTCCAGCCCTGGGTCCCGGCCCAGGGACAGGCCGCGTTCGTCTGGAACGTGCTCACCGCGATCGGTGAGCGGACGGTCGGCGACATGGGACCGGGGGTGACGGCGCCCACCTTCCGGTGGCACCCGGCCATGGTCGCGCAGGCCTCCGCGACGCTGGCCGCGATGTACCCCGGTCGGCACTGGCTGGGCCTGGGCTCGGGCGAGGCGCTCAACGAGCACGTCGTGGCCGGCTACTGGCCGGAGGCGCCCGAGCGCATCAACCGGATGTTCGAGGCCATCGAGATCATCCGCAAGCTGTTCACGGCCTCGTTGGCGGGCAAGGACGTCAAGCACGCCGGGACCTTCTACAAGCTCGAGTCGACCAGGCTGTGGACCATGCCGGCCGTGGCGCCCGAGATCCTGGTCGCGACCGCCGGGCCGGTGACTGCCAAGCGGGCCGGTCGGTTGGCCGACGGTCTCATCACGGTCGGCGCACCGCTGGAGAAGATCAGCGGCCTGTTCGGCAAGTTCGCCGAGGGGGCCCGTGAGGCCGGCAAGGACCCGGACACCCTGCCCACGGTGCTGCAGCTGCACCTGTCGTGGGCGGACACCGACGAGCAGGCGATGGCCAACGCGCTGCACGAGTGGCCCAACGGCGGCATGAGGTTCCCCAAGGCCGACATCCGTTCACCGTGGGACTTCGAGCAGATGGCCAAGCTCGTGCGCCCGGAGGACTTCGCCGGTCGGATGGTCGTGTCGGCCGACCCGGACGTGCACCGCGCCGAGATCCAGAAGTACGTGGACCTCGGCTTCAACCGCATCTACCTGCACAACGTGGGTCGCAACCAACGCGAGTGGATCGACGTGTTCGGCGAGCAGGTGCTGCCCGCGCTCGTGCGGTGAGCCGCGAACCCGGCCGGACCGAGGTGTCCGGGGACGAGGTTCGCGCCATGACCCAGCTCCCACCGGACCCGGCGGACCCGTCGGGCCGCCAGCAGCACCAGCCGTAGCAGTACCCGTACCAGCAGCACCCGTACCAGCCGTCGGCACCCTGGGCGTCGGCAGGTTCTACGCGGGGCACACGACGATCGCCGTGCTGCAGCTGGTCGGCACCATCGTGGGGGTGGCCACGTCCCGGCTGGGGATCGGCGTCTGCTCGTGGTCGGTGTGTCGGTGTGGGCGTTGGTGGACGGGATCGTGCTGCTCGCCTCGCCGTCGACGGACTCGCGCGGGCTGCTCCTGCGTTCCTGAGGCCGGCGTCGGCACCGCGGCCGCCCGCCTAGGCTGGTGGGTGTGGAGGAGCTGACGGTCTGGGCGCCCGACGGCTTCGGTGAGGTCCGGGCCGGCGACGACCTCGCGAACCTGGTCGTCGAGCTGCTCGCCGGTGACGGGCACGGCGTGCGCGACGGCGACGTGCTCGTGCTGACCTCGAAGGTGGTCTCCAAGGCCGAGGGCCGTCAGGTCGTCGCGACCGACCGCGAGCAGGCGATCACCGACGAGACCGTGCGTGTGGTCGCCACCCGGGAGCACGCGCGCGGTGTCACCCGGATCGTGGAGAACCGGCTGGGCCTGGTGATGGCGGCGGCCGGGGTCGACGGCTCGAACACCCCCAAGGGTGTGGTGCTGCTGCTGCCGGTCGACCCCGACGCCTCGGCCCGGCTGGTCCGCGCGGCGGTGCACGCGGCGTTCGGGGTCCGGGTCGGGGTGCTGATCTCCGACACCGCAGGCCGGGCGTGGCGGGAGGGCGTGTCCGATCTGGCCATCGGCGCGGCGGGCGTCGTGGTGCTCGACGACCTGCGTGGTACCCCCGATGCGTCGGGCCGGCCGCTGGAGGCGACGGTCGTCGCCGTCGCCGACGAGCTCGCGGCGGCGGCCGAGCTGGTCAAGGGCAAGGCCACCGGGCGTCCCGTCGCCGTCATCCGCGGAGCCGGGCGGTACGTGACCGCCCAGGACGGACCAGGTGCGCGCGCGCTGGTGCGGGCCGCTGCGGAGGACATGTTCCGGCTCGGGTCGGCCGAGGCGTACGCCGCGGGACTCGCGGCCGGCCGGGCGCAGACTGCGCGGGGCCACGAGCCCGGCACGTCCACGGTGCTGTGACCCGGGGACAGTCGGCTGGTCCTGTGTGCTGGGCGGTCGTCATCCCGGTCAAGGACGCCGCTCGGGGAAAGTCCAGGCTGCGCGGGGCACTGGCCGACGACCGTCGCGCGGCCCTGGTGCGGGCCATGGCGCTGGACACGATCGAGGCCGCCCGGGCCGGCGACTCGGTGGCGGTCGTGATCGTGGTGAGCGGGGACGTCGAGGTCACGAAGGCGTTGGCCGGCCACGACCGGGTACGCGTGCGGCCCGAACCCGTACCCGGGCCTGACGCGGATCCGCTCGGCACGGCCGTCGACTGCGGGTTGAGCTACGCCAGGCAGGAGATGCCGGGCACCGGGTCGGCGGTGCTGCTCGGGGATCTGCCGATGCTCCGGACCGCGGAGCTGGAGTCGGCCCTGGTCGCCGCGGCGCGGCATCCTCGCGCGTTCGTCGCCGACGCCGAGGGCACCGGTACGACGCTGCTCACCGCGCGCGCCGGGGTGCGGCCGGTCCCTGCCTTCGGGCCGGGTTCGGCCGCGGCGCACGAGCGCGCGGGTCATGTGCGCCTGGCGGTCCCGCCGGCCTCGGGACTACGACGTGACGTCGATCTGCCGGCGGACCTGGTGGCGCTGCGCGGAGCGGCCATCGGACCCCGGACCGCCGCGCTGCTGGGCTGAGCGGGCCGACGCCGACCGCTCAGGCCACTGACGCCCCGCCTGCCGCGGGCAGCCCTGCGAGCTGGGCCGACTGCGGGGTGGCGCCGGGCTCACCGGCCCCGATCGGCTCGACCACGACGGCCGTTCCGTAGGCGCACACCTCGGAGAACTGCTGGATCGAGTCGGTGTCGAACCGCATCGCGACGATCGCGTTGGCGCCGCGGCTCTCCGCCTCGACGACCATGCGGTTCATCACCTCCTGGCGGGACTGGTACATGATCTTCGTGTACTCGGTGATCTCCCCGCCGCCCAGCGAGCGCAGTCCTGCCGTGAAGCTCGTGCCGAGGTTCAGCGAGCGGACCGTCAGGCCCATCACCTCCCCGAGCACCGCGTTGATCCGGTAGCCGGGGATCTCGAAAGTCGTCACCACGATCATGTGACGAGCGTGGCACGTGCACCCGGCGGTGCACGCCCGGACACGACGGCTCACCCGACCGGATCAGCACCGTGGCCGGCGACGTCACGCCGCCTCCGGCGTGTCGGGGCCGGTCCCACAGCCACCCGGCCGACCCTGTGCCGGTGAGCGGGCACACCCACGGTTCGACGACTCCGACCCTCGCCCCGGCGGACCGCCGTCGGGCCCGCGGGGTCTTCCTCGCCGTGCTGCTGCCGGCCCTGGCCGCCACCGTGCTGGGCGGGTGGCTGCTGTGGCCGCACGCAGGGTTGCCGACCATCCCGTCGAGGGCGCAGGGCGAGACCTACGGGGTCGCGACCGTGACCGGTGTGGACCGGACCCTGCCGGCGACCTCGCAGGATGCCCAGCTCACCGCCACCCTGGACGGTTCGAGCATCACGGTGTACTCGCCACCGGAGTACGTCTCGTCGATCCACCCCGGCGACCGGATCCAGATCGTGCACGTCGCGCAGGCCGCCCCGGGGATGACGCCGTACATGTTCGTCGACTTCCACCGGGGTCCGCCGCTGGCGCTGCTCGCGGCGCTCTTCGTCGTGCTGGTGGTGGCCGTGGCGCGCTGGCGCGGGTTCGCCGCACTGCTCGGGCTCGGGTTCTCGTTGCTGGTCATCGCCTCGTTCACGTTGCCGGCGCTGGTGCGCGGCGAGTCCGGGGCGTGGGTGGGGCTGGTGTCGGCCGCGGCGATCATGTTCGTCGTGCTCTATCTGGCGCACGGGTTCTCGTTGCGCACCTCGACGGCGCTGCTCGGCACCCTCGTCGGGCTGGTGGCGACGACGGCCATCGCCAGCTGGGCGTCCGGCGCGGCGCACCTGACCGGGCTGTCCGACGAGTTCGCGCTCGACCTCATGTCGTACGCCCCGCAGGTGCGGATCCAGCAGGTGCTGCTGTGCGGGATGGTGATCGCGGGTCTCGGCGTGCTCAACGATGTGACGATCACCCAGGCCTCGGCCGTGTGGGAGCTGCGTGCCTCGGCACCGCACGCCCCGCGACGACGGCTGTGGTCCCAGGGGATGCGGATCGGGCGGGACCACATCGCCTCGACCGTCTACACGATCGTCTTCGCCTACGTCGGGGCCACGCTGCCGCTCGTGCTGCTGGTCGCGATGTCCGACCAGGCGCTGCTGAGCACCCTGGGGTCGGGGGAGATCGCCGAGGAGGTGGCCCGGACCCTCGTCGGCTCGATCGGGCTGGTGCTGGCCATCCCGCTCACCACGGCGCTCGCGGTGCTCGTCCTGGGACCGGCCCGGGTGCAGCGGCCGGACGGGGCCCCCGGGACCGGGCCGGCCGGAACGCGCGACACCGCCGGAGCGGGCGGTCCGGAGCCGGCGGTCGCGGTCCCCTGACCTGCTCGTGCCTCCGCACGTCGCGCGGCGGCAGGGGTGCGGCGCTCGGCGGAGGCGTCAGACGTCGAGCCCGACGAGGGCCAGCGCTTGCCGGGCGATGCGTGCGGTCGTCGGGACGTCGGTCATGAGCGTGGCCGTGGCATCCGCCGCCCAGCCGGCGTCCCGCAGCGGGGCGAGGGCCGTGGCGTCGGCGTCGTCGACCAGCCAGGCGTCCAGCAGCCCGCCGTCGCGGCGCAGCCCGTAGTGCCGGGCCACGGCCAGGGCGCTGGTCTCGACGCCGATCGCCGCCAGGCACGCGTCGGCCATCCCGCGCACGGGCGCACCGCCGATGATCGGTGAGACGCCGACCACGGGTGCCGCCGTGGCCGCGATCGCCTCGCGCACCCCGGGCACCGCGACGATCGTGCCGACCGAGACCACCGGGTTCGACGGCGGCAGCACGACGACATCGGCCCCGGCCAACGCCTCGACCACCCCGGGCGCGGCGATCGACCCGGCCAGTCCGCCCTGCTCGAACCCGGCCGCGGGCAACGCGGCCCGGTGCCGCACCCACCACTCCTCGAAGTGGATCAGCGTGCCGTCGAGCAGCCGGACGTGGGTCTCCACCTCGGTGTCGGTCATCGGCAGCAGCCGCACGCCCGTGTCCCAGCGCCGCGCCAGCCGTGCTGTCACCGCCGACAGCGGCAGACCCGTGCGCAGCAGCTCGGTCCGCGCCAGGCAGGTGGCCAGGTCCAGGTCGCCGAGGGTGAACCAGTCCCAGCCCAGGCCGTAGGCCGCCAGATCGGTCGAGACCCGCGTCGACTCGTCCGCCCGGCCCCAGCCCTGGCCCTCGTGCACGCCCCCGCCGAGGGTGTACATGAGGGTGTCCAGGTCGGGGCACACCCGCACCCCGTGCAGCCACACGTCGTCCCCGGTGTTGGCCACGACACTCACCTCGTGCCCGGGCCCGAGGTGAGCGAGCAGCCCACGCGTGAACCGGGCGCCGCCGACGCCTCCCGACAGCACGACGACCTTCATGGGTGCACCCCCACCGATGCGCTGAACGCGATGACCGGGCGGCCGGTGCGCGGGTGCTCCAGCACGTCGGCGTCCACGCCGTAGACCTCGCGCAGCAGGGACGGGCGCAGCACCTCGACCGGGTGCCCGGCGGCGACCAGGCGGCCACCGGACAGCACCAGCACGTGCTCGCAGAAGGCGGCGGCCAGGTTGAGGTCGTGCAGGGCGGCCACGCTCGTGGTGCCCAGACCAGCGACGAAGGCCAGCAGGGCGAGCTGCGCCGAGACGTCGAGGTGGTTCGTCGGTTCGTCGAGCAGCAGCAGGGCCGGCTCCTGTGCGAGGGCGCGGGCGATCTGCACCCGCTGGCGTTCGCCACCGGACAGTGCGCTGAACGGTCGGTCGGCCAACGGCAGGGCACCTGCCGACGTGAGCGCCCGGTCGACGGCCGCCGGGTCCGGATCGGCGCCCCACAGCGAGC
>JAHIJU010000208.1 GCA_018898235.1 Actinomycetota bacterium
GTGATCGCGGTGGTCGCGGTCGCATCGCTCGCCCTGGCCGCCGTGCTGGCCCGACAGGTGCTCGCGGCCGACGAAGGCACCGTCAAGATGCGCGAGATCGCCCAGGCGGTCCAGGAGGGCGCGACGGCCTACCTGCATCGTCAGTTCCGCACCCTCGCCGTGTTCGCCGCCGTGGTGTTCGCCCTGCTGTGGCTGCTGCCCGGCGAAGACGGCGTCAAGCTGGGCCGCTCGGTGTTCTTCCTGCTCGGGGCCGGCTTCTCGGCGGCGATCGGCTTCCTGGGGATGTCGCTCGCGACCCGCGCCAACGTCCGGGTCGCCGCATCGGCCAACCTGCCGAACGGCCGGGCGATCGGGGCCAAGATCGCGTTCCGGACCGGCGGCGTCGTCGGGATGAGCGTCGTCGGGCTCGGCCTGCTCGGCGCGGCGGGCGTCATGCTGCTGTTCGGCTTCGACGCACCCGGCGTGCTCGAGGGCTTCGGCTTCGGTGCCGCGCTGCTCGCGATGTTCATGCGCGTCGGCGGCGGCATCTTCACCAAGGCGGCCGACGTCGGTGCGGACCTGGTGGGCAAGGTCGAGCAGGGCATCCCCGAGGACGACCCGCGCAACGCGGCGACCATCGCGGACAACGTGGGCGACAACGTAGGTGACTGCGCCGGGATGGCGGCCGACCTCTTCGAGTCCTACGCCGTGACGCTCGTCGCGGCACTCATCCTGGGCAAGGCGGCATTCGGGGAACAAGGGCTCATCTTCCCGCTCATCGTGACGACGATCGGAGCCTTCGTCGCCGCGCTGGGGATCTTCATCACCCGTATCCGGGGCGAGGAGAGCGGGCTCGCCGCGATCAACCGCGGCTTCTACACCTCGGCCGTGGTCGGGGTCGTGCTGGCCTCGGCCGCCGCGTTCTGGTACCTGCCGGGCTCGTTCGCCCAGATCACCGGCGGCACGGCGGACCTGAGCGCCCACGCCGAGGGCATCGCCGTGCTGAGCGACCCGCGGCTCGTGGCCACCGGTGCCGTGCTCATCGGGGTGCTGCTGGCCGGCATCATCCTGTGGCTCACCGGCTACTTCACGGGCACCACCAGCAACCCCACGCTGCACGTGGCCCGCACCACGCTGACCGGTGCGGCGACCGTCGTGCTCTCGGGGATCGGGGTCGGCTTCGAGTCGGCGGTCTACACCGCGGGCATCATCGCCGCCGGGATCTGCGCGCTGTTCCTGCTGGCCAACGGCTCGGTGGCGCTCGCGCTGTTCCTCGTCGCGCTGGCCGGGTGCGGTCTGCTGACGACCGTCGGGGTGATCGTCGCCATGGACACCTTCGGGCCGGTCAGTGACAACGCCCAGGGCATCGCGGAGATGTCCGGCGACATCAGCCCGGCCGGTGCCCAGATCCTCACCGACCTGGACGCCGTCGGGAACACCACCAAGGCGATCACCAAGGGCATCGCGATCGCGACGGCCGTCCTGGCGGCGACCGCGCTCTTCGGCTCCTACCGCGACGCGGTGGCGACGGCCCTCGCCGGAGTCTCCACCGCGGGGCTGCCGGACATCACCCAGGCGATGATGCAGTACGACATCATCTCGCCGGTCACCCTCGTGGGCGCGATCCTCGGCGGGGCCACGGTGTTCCTGTTCTCGGGCCTGGCGATCGACGCCGTGACCCGCGCGGCCGGTGCGATCGTGTTCGAGGTGCGTCGCCAGTTCCGCGAGAACCCGGGGATCATGACCGGCGAGGTGCGACCCGAGTACGGCAAGGTCGTCGACATCTGCACCCGCGACTCGCTGCGCGAGCTCGCGACCCCCGGTCTGCTCGCGGCGTTCGCCCCGATCGCCGTCGGCTTCGGCCTCGGCGTCGGGCCGCTCGCCGGGTTCCTGGCCGGCTCGATCGCGACCGGTGTCCTCATGGCGGTCTTCCTGGCCAACTCCGGCGGCGCCTGGGACAACGCGAAGAAGATCATCGAGGACGGCAACCACGGCGGGAAGAACTCCCCGGCGCACGCCGCCGCGGTGATCGGCGACACCGTCGGTGACCCGTTCAAGGACACCGCCGGCCCCGCCATCAACCCGCTCA
>JAHIJU010000209.1 GCA_018898235.1 Actinomycetota bacterium
CCCGCGGCGATCGAGGCGTAGATGTTCGCGTGGCTGGACCCGACGATCCGGACCGTCGACGTCGAGCAGTTCTGCTCGTGGTCGGCGTGCAGGATCAGCAGCTTGTCGAGGGCCTTGACCAGGACCGGGTCGGGCGACCACTGGGAGTAGGGGATCGAGAACGTCATGCGCAGGAAGTCCTCGACGTACCCCCGGCTGTAGTCGGGGTACAGCAGAGGCTCGCCCTTGCGGGCGCGGTGCACGTAGGACGTGACGGTGCGGACCTTCGCCAGGATCAGCACGGTGGCCAGCTCGACGGCCTCGGGGTCGAACGGGTCCAGCGACTCCGGGTAGAAGGTGCCCAGCGCGTTCATCGCCGAGGCCATCACCGCCATCGGGTGCGCGTTCGAGGGGAACGTCCCCATGAACGTGCGGAAGTCCTCGTGCACCAGCGTGTGGCGGTTGACCCGTTCGGTGAACGAGTCGAGCTCGGGGCCCGACGGCAGCTCGCCGTGGATCAGCAGGTAGGCCACCTCGAGGAAGTTCGAGCTCGCGGCGAGCTGTTCGATCGGGTACCCGCGGTAGCGCAGGATGCCGGTGTCACCGTCGATGTAGGTGATCTTCGACTCGCAGGACGCGGTGTTCATGAACCCCGGGTCGACCGTGACCATCCCGGTGTCCCGCAGCAGGGTGCTGACGATGATCCCGTCATTGCCCTCGGTCGCTGGAACCACGGGGAGCTCGAGCGTGTGCTCGTTCACGACGAGCTGCACCGGCGTCTGCACGGGCGCGGTGACGACATCCGTCATCTGAAACCTCCAGGGTGTGGTGCGTCCGTCGTTGGACGAGTACACGGCGCCGCGGTCCGACCCAGCGGCGCTGTCGTGTGGCTGCACGCTACCCGCCGTTGAGTCACTGTTGGTCTGGCACAGGGAATCGTCCTGTCGATTGTGACTGGACTCACAACACCTGTCTCGCCGAGTGGGCCCTTCGCCTCATGTCGGCCGGGCGACGCGTGTCTCAGGCCGCGCTCAACCGTGCAGCCGCCTGGCCGATGCGCTCATCCGAGGCCGTCAGGGCCACCCGCACATGCCGTTCGTCCCCGTAGAACGCACCCGGCGCCACGAGGATTCCTAGCTGCGCCAGATCGGCGGCGGTGGCCCAGCACCCCTGGTCCCCCTCGGGGCGCACCCACAGGTACAGCCCCGCCGCCGAGCCGTCCACCACGTACCCGGCCTGCTCGAACGCGGCCCGCAGCACCTGCCGTCGCCGGCGGTAGCGCTCCCGCTGGACGGCGACGTGGTCGTCATCGCCCAGCGCCACGACCATCGCATCCTGCACCGGGCCGGGGACCATGAGCCCGGCATGCTTGCGCACCTCGAGGAGGCGGGCCACGAGCGCCGGGTCACCGGTCACGAACGCCGCCCGGTACCCGGCGAGGTTCGACTGCTTCGACAGCGAGTAGGCGGCGAGCAGACCGGTCAGCACGCCCCCGGTGACCCGGGGGTCGAGCAGGCTCGGCACGCCCTCGTCGACCCAGGGACCCTCCCAGGCCAGCCCGGCGTAGCACTCGTCGGAGGCCACCACGACCGGGCGACCGTGCCGCAGCTGCGCCCGGCGTGCCGCGTCCACCACAGCGCGAAGCCGCTCGACTCCCAGCACCCGACCGTCCGGGTTGCCCGGGGAGTTCAGCCAGACCAGCCGCACGGCGTCGTCGCCGTCGAGCAGGTCGACCGGATCGCCACACGGAACCGGCGTCGCACCCGCCAGCCGGGCACCGACGTCGTACGTCGGATAGGCCGCCGACGGGTGCAGCACCACGTCACCAGCACCCAGGCCCAGCAGTGCCGGCAGCAGCGCCACCAGCTCCTTCGAGCCGATGGTCGGCAGCACGGCCGCGGGGTCCAGACCGGGCACGCCACGACGTCGGGCGAACCAGTCGACGACCGCGTCCCGCAGCTGCGGGGTGCCGGCCGTCGTGGGGTAGCCCGGCGAGTCGGCCGCTGCGGCCAGCGCGGCGCGGACCGGCCCCGGCGTGGGGTCCACCGGGGTGCCGACCGACAGGTCGACCAGGCCGTCGGGGTGCGACCGGGCCAGCTCCGCGAGCGGGGTCAGCGCATCCCAGGGGAAGTCGGGCAGGGCGTCGGCGTGCAGACCCACGGGTGCGGGGTCACTCGCCCTGCACGCGCAGCGGCAGCGTCGCGATCAACGGGTGGTCGGCGTCGATGACGCCCAGCTTGGCCGCACCGCCCGGTGAGCCCAGGGAGTCGAAGAAGTGGACGTTCGCGTCGTAGTAGCCCGTCCACTGGGACGGCACGTCGTCCTCGTAGTAGATGGCCTCGACCGGGCAGACCGGTTCGCAGGCCCCGCAGTCGACACATTCGTCGGGGTGGATGTACAAGGAACGTTTGCCCTCGTAGATGCAGTCCACCGGACATTCGTCGATGCACGCCTTGTCCTTGACATCGACGCAGGGCTCGGCGATCACATAGGTCACGGGCAGTCCTTCCAGGTGCAGCGGCCGACCCTAGTATCCCCCACGTGGGTGCGACGACGACGGATGGTCCGAACGACGGCTGGCGGTCCTGGCCGGTCGGGACGCGGGTGGTGGTCCGCCGCCGACGGGACGACGGGCCGGCGGCGGGTGAGCCGCAGCTCACCGATGTGCTCGGCGAGATCGTCGCGGTCGACGATGCCGGGCTGACGATCCGCAGCAGGCGCGGCGACGTGCGGGTGCCCGCCGACGACGTCGTGCTGTGCAAGCAGGTGCCACCGGCACCGCCCCGACGGCACTGAGCCCTCAGCCGGCCGGTGCCTCACCGCACACGGTCTTGTTCTGCGCCTTGTAGGTCCACTTCCACGACTCGTCGTTCGCGACCGCGCCGTTGAGGGACGTCGTCCGGGTCACGGTCACCGAGAAGCCCGGGTTGCCGGCGCCCGACGCCTCACAGCTCGCGGACGTGTTGTAGACGGTCGTCGGCGCCACCACGTTCCGGCGCGGGCTGGTGGTGGTCTCGACCGTCCAGTACTTCGTGCCCCAGATCCGCACGTGGAGGCTGTTGTCCGCCACCCAGGCCTGCACCAGGGCGCCGTAGGGGGTGTTGTTCTTCCACTTCATGTCGAGCTGGGGGGCGAAGATCGTCGCCTCCCGACCCTCGGGGTAGCGCGTGAAGTACTCACTGTGCGGCTTGTGCTCGACGAGCTCGAACCCGGCGAAGAACGCGGCGTTGTACGTGGTGGTCGAGACCTGCGACAGACCGCCACCCCAGGCGTCCGTGTGCTGGCCGTCGACGATCGCGCCGGCCTCCACGTAGCCGTGCGCCGCATCGACCGGGCCGAGCGCACCGGCCAGGCTGAAGGTCTCACCGGGGCGGATGAGGGTGCCCGTGATGATCGCGGCACCGTTCGCGATGTTCTTGGTGCGCTTCGGCTCGGAGGTCAGGGGCGTGGCGAACTCGCTGACGATCTCCTTGACCCCGAGGGCCTCGAGGGAAGCGGTGGACTGGCTCGGGTCGCTCGCGACCAGGGCTACGGTCGCCGTGCGGTCCTCCCGGGTGGTCGCCGCCACCACCGCGCCGGCGAGGGTCGCCGGGTCGATCGTGGTGCCGGGGGTCCCCGCCACGACCACGGGGCTGCCGCTGCTGAGGTCGAAGTGCGCATCGGCCGACGGCGTCAGCAGGGTCGGCAGCTGGGCGACGATCTCGCCACGCAGCGCGGCGCCGTCGAGCGAGAGCGTCAGGGCCCCGTCGGCTGCTGTGAAGGAGGCGGCGCCCGTCAGGTTCGCGACCGACAGGAGCGCGTGGGCGCTGCCGACAGCGACCGTGACGGCGCCCTTGGTCAGCGGCGTCGCCTGGGCGTCCATCGCCTTCTGCGCCGCGTCCTGGGAGATCTGCGGGGCCACGACGGTCGTCGGGAGCGTGATGGACCCCTGGGCGGTCAGCCACTGGGCTTCGAGCACCTGGGTGGAACCGGCGTCGTCGAGTGCCCAGCCGTCCTGCGCATCCGTCAGGTGCGCCGACCCGTCGACGAACACGATCGCACCGTCGACAGCGTCCTGGTGCAGGGCGCCGGACAGCCCGGACAGGGCAGCCGCGAAGGCCGTCTGGTCCGTCGTCGTCACCGGGACGACAGTGCCGCCGCCGATCACCTGGCGCCACAACCGGGACGGGTCGGTCAGATCGACACCGACCAGCGGATCGACGGTGGCCGCGGCGTCCAAGGTCATCCCCGCCGCGACCGGGTCGAAGGAAGCCTGCTGGTCGTGCGCCACCGCGGTGATCGGCGCGGCGACCTTGGTCGCCAGACCCTGGGTCAACGCGGTCCGCGCGGCCTCCGAGGTCATCCCGCCGATCGAGACACCCGCCACCGTCGTCGCCCGCGGAACCCTGTCACCGAACGCGTAGGCCGCCCCGACGTAGGCACCCGCCAGCAGCACCACCACACCGCCGACGACGGCCAGCGCGCGCGGCCAGCGCCGCACACGGACCTCGGGCTCGAACACATCGAGCAGCGACGACTCGCGCGGCGAGACCGGTACGGGCCCCGCCTCGATGCGGGGGGAGGCATCGCCGTCGCCTGCGACCGTCGCGGGCCAGCGAACCTGGTCCCCCGGACCCGGCGGCACCAGGTCGGGGCTGGGCGGGGCGACGGCGAGCGGAGCGGGCGCCACCGGCTCGGACGCTGCCGGACCGGGTACCACCGGCTCGGGTCCGGCTGTCTCGGGTCCGGCTGCTTCGGGTTCTGCTGTCTCGGGTTCTGCTGTCTCGGGGTCTGCGGGCGCAGGCTCGACGGCATCGGCCGACGCCGGGGCCGCGTCCTGCGGCTCGACGGGCTGCGTGGCGGTCGGTGCGGTGCCGTCCTCGGGTTCGGGGTGCTGCAACGAGTCCTCGGTCTCGACACGAGCGTCAGTCACGTCCACGCCTTCCTGCACCCCGCGGCCCCCGCTCCGGGCGCTCCCGCTGCCCGATTCTACGGGCTGCCATGGACGCTCCGATCAGCGCAGCCCACGGGTCCGGCCCCTCAGGTGGACGAGCGCACCCACCGTCGGCTCCCCCTGGTCGGCCACCAGCACCTGGCCGACCACCAGGAGATGGTCGCCGACCAGATGGCTCTGCACGGTGCTGCAGTCGAACCACGCGGCCGCACCGTCCAGCCAGCGGCCCGAACCCTCCCGGGCAGGTCGCGACGGCACGCGCTCGAGCTGGCCGACCACGGGACGACCCGGTGACGCGAGCCACTCCGCGAGCGGACCCTGGTCGTCGGCCAGGACGCTCACCGACCATGTCGGGCTGTCCTCGATCGCCTCGGCGATCCTGGAGTCCACGTGCAGCGCGACGCCGAGCAGCGCCGGCTCCTGGGACAGCACCTGGACCGTGCTCACCGTGGCCGCATGGACCGACCCCCGCCAGCCGACCGTCACGACCGCGACCCCTGCGGCGAGCCGCGCCGCGACCGCCCGCAGCGCCTGCGGCTCGACGCTCACTCGGCCTCGGCCTCGGCCTCGGGCAAGACCTCGGGGGCACGGCGGGGCGGCAGCGGGGTCCGGTCGAACACGCGGCGCGGGACCGCGGCCACGCCGAGCGCCAGCACGCCCGACCCGATCATCCAGACCCAGCCGATCGCCGCACCCGCCGGGATCAGCACGTCGCCGCCGGGGCCGCTGCGCGCCAGCACCTGGACCATGATCAGGAGTCCCACCACGTACCCGCCCAGGGCCGGCCACCCGCGCCAGGCGCGGGCCAGCACCCCTGCCGACGCGACGAGCGCCAGCCCCGCGACCAGGCCCCAGGGCTGATGGCCCCGGTGCGCGATCGTGCCGAGCACACCGACCAGAACACCCGCCACCGCGGCGCCGAGCGCGCTGAGGACCCACCCGAAGCGCCCGGAGTCAGTCACGGCCCGGGACGATACGCCTCAGGCCCGCTTGGCGCGGGACGCGGCCTTCGCGCGGGCGTCGGCCGCCAGGATCACCTTGCGGATCCGCACGATGACCGGCGTCACCTCGACGCACTCGTCCTCGCGGGCGAACTCGAGCGACTCCTCGAGGGTGAGGTTGCGCGGCGGGACGAGGTTCTCGAACACGTCCGCCGTGGCGGACCGCATGTTCGTGAGCTTCTTCTCCTTGGTGATGTTCACGTCCATGTCGTCGGCGCGGGCGTTCTCGCCGACGATCTGCCCCTCGTAGACCTCCTGGGTGGGCTGGACGAAGAAGGTGCCACGGTCCTGCAGGTTGATCAGGGCGTACGGCGTGACCGGGCCCGGGCGGTCCGCGACGAGCGAACCGGACTGACGCGTCTCGATGGGCCCCGCCCACGGCTCGTAGCCCTCGGAGATCGAGGAGGCGATGCCGGTGCCGCGGGTGTCGGTCAGGAACCGCGTCCGGAAGCCGATCAGACCGCGCGCCGGGACGAGGAACTCCATGCGCACCCAGCCGGTGCCGTGGTTGGCCATGGTCTCCATGCGGCCCTTACGGCCGGCCATGAGCTGCGTCACCGACCCCAGGTACTCCTCGGGGACGTCGATCGTCATGCGCTCGACGGGCTCGTGCACCTTGCCGTCGACCAGGCGCGTCACCACGGTCGGCTTGCCCACCGTGAGCTCGAAGCCCTCGCGGCGCATCTGCTCGACCAGGATCGCCAGGGCCAGCTCGCCGCGGCCCTGCACCTCCCAGGAGTCAGGCCGGTCGGTCGGCAGCACGCGCAGCGACACGTTGCCGATGAGCTCGCGGTCGAGGCGGTCCTTGACCTGGCGGGCGGTGACCTTGTGCCCCTTGCCGCCCTTGCCGGCCAGCGGGGAGGTGTTGATCCCGATGGTCACGCTGATCGCCGGGTCGTCGACCGTGATGAGCGGCAGCGGACGCGGGTCGTCGGGGTCGGTGAGGGTCTCGCCGATGGTGATGTCCTCGATGCCGGCCACCGCGACGATGTCACCCGGGCCCGCCGAGTCGGTCGGCACCCGCTCGAGCGCCTTGGTCACGAGCAGCTCGGTGATCTTGACGTTCTGCACGGTTCCGCCGTGACGCACCCAGGCCACCTGCTGACCCTTGCGCAGCGTGCCGTTGAAGATCCGCAGCAGGGCGAGACGGCCGAGGAACGGTGACGCGTCGAGGTTGGTGACGTGCGCCTGCAGCGGCGAGCCCTCGTCGTACGTGGGCGCCGGGATCTTCGCCAGGATCGTGGCGAAGAGCGGCTCGAGGTCCTCGCTGTCCGGCAGCCCGCCATCGGCCGGCTGCGTGAGGCTCGCCCGTCCCGCCTTGGCGGCCGCGTAGACCACGGGCACGTCGAGCACGGAGTCCAGGTCCAGGTCCGGCACGTCCTCGTGCAGGTCGGAGGCCAGACCGAGCAGCAGGTCGGTGCTCTCGGCGACGACCTCGGAGATCCGGGCGTCCGGCCGATCGACCTTGTTCACCACGAGGATGACGGGCAGCTTCGCCTCGAGGGCCTTGCGCAGCACGAACCGGGTCTGCGGCAGCGGGCCCTCGCTCGCGTCGACCAGCAGCACGACACCGTCGACCATCGACAGCCCGCGCTCGACCTCACCGCCGAAGTCGGCGTGGTCGGGGGTGTCGATGACGTTGATCGTCACCCCGTCCGGCTGCCCGTTGAGCGCGGCCGACGGTCCGTTGTAGCGGATCGCCGTGTTCTTGGCGAGGATCGTGATGCCCTTCTCACGCTCCAGCTCGCCGGAGTCCATCGCGCGTCGCTCGACGTGGTCGTGGTCCCCGAAGGACCCCGTCTGCCACAGCATGGCGTCGACGAGGGTGGTCTTGCCGTGGTCGACGTGCGCAACGATCGCGACGTTGCGCAGGTCAGGGCGCGTGGCGGTGGGCACGACGGATACACGTCCTTCAAAGGTGGGAGAGCCTGCGACAACGGCGGGCGCACGGGCAGTCTACCGCCCCCGTCCGCCACGTCCCGCGCCCGGACCCGGACGGGCCCGGACGGGCCTGGGCGGGCCCGGAGCGCGGGTTCGGTCAGCTCAGTCGCGGGCCCAGGCCCACCAGGCGGACAGATCGGCCGAACCCCAGGTCGGCGCCGTCAGCCCGGTGATCGTCGGACCGTGGCCGTCCGGGTCGGTCGCTGCCAGGACGGGCTGGCTGACCAGCGGCAGAACCACGGCGGCACCGTCCAGCGCGGTCTGCCCCTGGGCGAGCAGGGCGCGGGCCGCGGCCGGGTCGATGCTCGTCCCGGCCCGGTCGAGCACGGCATCGAGCGCGGCGTCCGCATGACCGGTCACGTTGGTCGCGCCGCCGGACCGCCAGCGGGCCAGCACCGAGGCGACGGGGAGCTCGCCCTGGGAGACCGGCACGAGCGCGACGTCCCAGTCGGTCGGGCGCGACCACAGCGTCGTCGCCAGGTCCGTGGTGTCGACGACGGTCACCGCGAACCCGGCCGTCGCTGCCTGGGTGGTGATCGTCTGGACCAGCGCAGCACGGACCGGGTCACCCGTGTCGACGAGCAGCCGCACCGGCACCGCCGATGCACCGGGCACCGCGCCCGTCGCTCTTCCTGAGGCCGCAGCCGCGGTGGCACTCGGGGCGGACGTGGCCGACGGGACCCCGACCTGCGCGAACACCGTGTCGCTTGGCGCGGCACCGGCGGCCGCTGCGAGCGCCGCGCGATCGAGCGAGCCGAGGAAGGCCGCGCGCGCTGCGGTCGCCGAGGCTGCGCCGTCGGCGGGGTAGGACGCGGGGTCGAACGCGCCGCCGCTCTTCTCGCCGACCTGCAGCTGGAGCACCCGGTCGGCGCCGTCCACGACCGTCGCCCCGCCGATCCCGGCGAGCGCCGCGCGCACGTCCGAGGTGTCGACCGGCGCCACGACGTCGACCTTGTCCGAACCGAGGGCCGAGACCTGGTCGAGCGGTGCGAGGTCCGAACGGACCATGACCGAGGCGAACCGGGCCGGAGCCGCACCCGTGTAGGCGCGGTTCCTGGTCAGGACCACCTGGTTGTCGGGGTCCACCGAGGTGATCACGTAGGGGCCGTCACTGACCGCCGCAGCCAGGTCGGTCGCCAACGAGCCGGCATCGGCCGCCGTGCGCCAGGTGCGCGAGATCGCGACCAGCGCGCTGCGGTCGACGTGCACGATCGCGTCCGCCACGGCGGCGGCCCAGTCCGTCGAGGCCGGCGTGGCGCCGGGCGTCGACGCCGCCCCGGACTCGGCGCCCGAGGCCGTCGGGCTGACCACGCCCAGGCTCGGCGCCGCGACGGAGGCCGTGGGAGCCGGGGCCGGGGCGCTGTCGAGTGCCAGCCGGCCGATGACGTGGGCGGGCAGGTTCACGTCGAGCGCCACCTGCCAGTCGGCGACCGGCTGGTCGTAGACCAGCGTGAGGGACCGGGCGTCGAAGGACGGAGTCGCCGGGGCATGCACCAGAGCCGGCGACGTCGCGGCGAAGGAGACCAGGTCGTCCAGGCTCGAGGCGTCGGCGAGCGAACCGTCGGCACCCAACGTCGGCACCGTCTCGTCGAGCTGGCCCGAGCGCGCCGCCCACTCCAGGAGCAGATCCGCACCGGTGACCGGCGTGCCGTCGGACCAGCTGGCGCCCTCGGCGATCGTGTACCGGACCGTGAGCGGTGCGTCGGAGATCTTCTCGACCGTGCCGAACGAGGTGTCCGCCACGACGTCACCCGCGGCATCGAGCGTCGTGAAGCCGACGTGCGTCAGACCACGGACGAGGGTGCTGCCCGGTGTGCGACCCACCGCTGTTGCGGCGTTGAGCGAGCCGAACGGGTAGCTGACCGCCACCGTCGCCGTGGTCTGACGCTGCGTCGATGCGTCCGAGGTGCAGCCGCCGAGCGCCAGGACGAGTGCGAGCGCTGCGCCCCACGCGCTCCGTCGGACCGGCACGACCGGCTCAGCCCTCCTCGAGCAGCATCGCCCGCAGCTCGCGGCGTTCGCGCTGCTTGGCCGGGTTGGGCAGCGGGACCGCCGCGATCAGCCGCTGGGTGTACTGCTGCTGCGGGTTGCGCAGGATCGCATCGCGCGTCCCCTGCTCCACGATGCGGCCGCGCTGCATCACCGCGATCCGGTCGGCCAGCAGGTCGACGACCGCCAGGTCGTGGGTCACGAACAGGCAGGCGAACTTCAGCTCGGACTGCAGGTTCTGCAGCAGCTGGAGCACATGCGCCTGCACCGAGACGTCCAGGGCGGACGTCGGTTCGTCGGCCACCAAGAGCTCCGGGGACAGCGCCAGCGCACGGGCGATCCCGACGCGCTGCTTCTGGCCGCCCGACAGCTCGTGCGGGTAGCGGTTGCGGTAGTCACGAGGCAGCTCGACCTGGTCGAGCAGGTCCTCGATCCGACGCTGCAGCGCGTCACCCTTGGCGATCCCGGCCAGGAACATCGGCTCACCGATCGACTCACCGATCGGCAGGCGCGGGTTCAGCGAGGACGACGGGTCCTGGAACACCATGCCCACCTTGCGGCGCAACGCCGCGACGGTCTTGCGGTCTCGGGTCGAGACGTCGATGCCGCCGACCGTGAGCCGTCCCTCGGCCACCGGCAGCAGCCCGACGGCCGCGCGCCCGATCGTGGTCTTGCCCGAACCCGACTCACCGACCAGGCCCACGACCTCGCCCGGACGCACCACGAGGTCGGCGCCCTCGACGGCGCGGAACGCCGGCATCCGGCCCTGCTTCGGGTACTCGATCGCCACCCGCTCCAGCAGCAGGATGGGCGTCGTCGCGTCGTGCTCCCGGCCGCGCTCGGCCCGGCGGGACTCCTCGAGCAGCCGGGCGTTCTCGGCCTCACGAAGCGCAAGGTCCTCGGCGCTCACGTTGGTCACGAGGTTGTCGGCCCCGGTCGCCGACACGAGGGCCGCGGTCAGGTCGATCTCCGCGCCGCCCAGGTGCGGGACGGCTGCCAGCAGCTCCTGGGTGTACGGGTGCTGCGGGTCGGAGAACACCTGCTCCGAGGTCCCGGTCTCGACGATCAGGCCGCGCCGCATGACGGCGATGCGGTCGGCGAGGTCGGCCACCACCCCCATGTCGTGGGTGATGAGGATGACCGCCGAGTTCAGGTGGTCGCGCAGGTTGCGCATGAGGTCGAGGATCTCGGCCTGGACGGTCACGTCCAGGGCCGTGGTCGGCTCGTCGGCGATGAGCAGGGACGGGTCGCAGGCCAGCGACTGGGCGATCATCGCGCGCTGCCGTTGACCGCCGGACAGCTGGTGCGGGTAGGAGCGGAACGCCTTGGCCGGATCCGGCAGCTCGACCATTGTGAGCAGCTCGATCGCGCGTGCGGCCGCCTGCTCGTGCGACAAGGTGTCGTGCAGCCGCAGCGTCTCGACGATCTGCGTCCCGATCGTGTAGACGGGGTTGAGGGCGGTCATCGGCTCCTGGAAGATCATCGCGACCTGGTTGCCGCGGATGTTCCGCATGCGCGAGGCCGGCAGGCCGCGCAGCTCCTCGCCGTTGAGCTTGATGGAGCCGCGCACCCGCGCGTTCTTCGGCAGCAGGTCGAGGATCGCCATCGAGCTCACGGACTTGCCGGAGCCGGACTCCCCCACGATCGCGAGCACCTCACCGGCGGCGACCTCGTAGTTGAGGCCGATCGCGGCCGGGACCCAGACGCGGTCGACGGCGAAGTCCACCGACAGGTCCCGGACTTCGAGCACCGGGGTGCGGGGGGAGGTCGTGGTCATCGTGCTGCTCCTGGGATCATGGCCGTGTGCCGACGAGC
>JAHIJU010000210.1 GCA_018898235.1 Actinomycetota bacterium
ATGGTGAGCATCATGAGCAGCTCGAGGCTGATGAGCACCATGCCGATCGACATGCCCGAGCGCATCGGGATGCGGTGCACCGGCAACGGTTTGCCACCGAGGGCGGCGAACGCCGTGCGGGAGTTGGCGAAGGTGTTGACGCGGATGCCGAACCAGGCGACGGCGTACGACCCACCCATGCCGAGCAGCGAGAAGGCCATGATCACGGCCACCCGCCCCCAGGTGAAGCCGACGAGCGCCCGGTAGTAGACGACGATCACGGCCCCGATGAACACCCAGAGCGTGAGCAGGAACCGCCCCTGCCGCAGCAGGTACTGCTTGCACGTCGCGTAGATGAGCTCGGAGATCTCGCGCATCGACCGGTGCACCGGCAGCCTGCGCAGCTGGACGAACACCTGCACGCCGAACCCGAGGCCGAGCAGGCAGACGAGCAACCCGGCCGTCAGCACCGCGCGCCCGGACACCCCGCCGGCCAACGTGACGGCCGACAGGTCCGGCAGCACGAGGGTCGCCTCACCGCCGTGGGGCTTCCCGCCTGCCGACGTCTCGCCCTGGGCCGCGCAGCCGCCGAGCGAGGCGAGGGCGGTGAGCGCTACGAGCGCGGCGACCGCGTGCAGCGGTCGTCGTTCGCCGAACCCGTGCGGGACGTGCACGGGCGGGCTCGCTGGGATGGGGCTGTGGTCGTGACGTGGGTACACCTGGCGGTCCCCCGGCTGAGAGCGACGTTGCTGTCGTCCTCCACGCTAGGCAGCACACGGCCTCCGCCCCGGTGACCTACGGCCCAGCAGGGGTCAGGGGCGCCCGAACGGCCCAGTCGGCAGGTCGGCCGTCGGCGTCGGCTCGTCGGCCAGTCGGCCCGAGAGCATCAGTCCGCGCGGACCACCGGATCGGCCAGCACCGAGCGCAGCAGCGGGCGGCTGGTCTCGGTGGCACCCAGCACCAGGAGCACCCCGCCGGTCAACGAGCCGATCAGCAGCAGCAACCCCTGCGGGGCCTCGAGGGCGGCCGTCCCGAACAGCGGCAGCAGCATGAGCAATGCGGTGGCCGCCGACCCTGCGCCGACCACGAGCAGCGGCAGGAGCACCTCCCGGCGGCGCACCTCGTCGAACAGCTCGACGGGGAACCCGGCGAGCCGGGCCAGCGCGAACTCCCGCCGGCGGTCGAGCACCGCCGCGGCCTGCGCGATCCCGGCCGACACCGCGGCCAGCAGGAACGCGATACCGAGCGTGAGCATCCCGCCGGTCACCAGGTCCTGCAGGATGATCCGACTCTCCTCGTCCTGCTCACCGGACGAGGCCGTCAGCACCGGCAGCATCGCGAGCACCCCCGCGACGAAGCCGGCCAGGCCGAGCCCGCCGACCACCCGCCACGCGCCCTTCGGATCGCTGGCGAGCCGCCGGGCCGCGAGCAGCTGTGCGGGGTTGCGTGCCCGCCGGGCCGAGGCCCGGCCGATCAGCCCGAGCACCCAGGGCCCGACGAGGTTGATCGCCCCGAACCCCAGGGCGAGCAGCCCGAGCATCACCAGCACGGCCAACGAGCCGAACATGCCCATCACCTGGGTGCCGACCGCGAACGCGCCGGCACCGAGGACGAGCGCGCCGAGCCGCACCCAGGACAGGGCACGGTCCCCTTGCCGCCGTGCCACCCCCAGTGGTGTGACGACCACCCGGCGCATCGAGATCGCCGCCGACGTCGCGGCCAGCAGCGGCACGACGACGGCCGCCAGCAACGCCCACGCGCCGATCCAGAGCTCCTCGGGGGTGAACGTGGTGCCCTGGAACGGGACCATCGCCCACAGCGGCAGCAGCACCACGTAGAGCCCGACCCCGGCCAACGCGCCCACCAGCCCCTGCCAGGCGGTCTCCACGACGGTGAGCATGACCACCTCGGCGGGGGTGGCACCCAGCAGCCGGAGGGTCGACAGCCGTGCGTCGCGCCGGACCACCCCGAGCCGGGCCGCGGCACCGGCCAGGGTGAGCAGCGGCACCACGAGCAGCACCAATGCGGTGGCCGCCAGGATGACGTAGAACCCGCCCGAGTCGTGCTGCAGGTCACCCACCGGGTGCGCGGCCCGTTGCTGGAAGGCGATCAGCCCGCCCACCACCGACAGGGTGAGCGCGGTCGAGACGGTGAAGGCGGTGACGGCGAGCAGCGTGATGACCCGCGAGTCCTGCCCGCCGGCCGAGCGCAGCCGCGGTGCGAGCGCGAGGACGACGTTCATCGGGTCATCTGCTCGGCGGGTTCGGCAACGGTCGCGACGTCCGCCTCGTCCACGGGGGCGCCGGTCTCGAACCGGGCGGCGGGCGGGGCGGCGACGGGTGGGGCGGGTGTGGGCGGCGGTCCGGCCACGACCCGCCCGTCGCGCATGTCGATCCGTCGGTCGCACCAGGCTGCGACCTGCTCGTCGTGGGTGACCAGCACGAGCGAGGCCCCGGCCGCCCGCGTGGTGCGGGTGAGGACGTCCATCACCTCGTGCCCGGTCTGCTGGTCCAGGGCGCCGGTGGGCTCGTCGGCGAACACCACCGCCGGGCCGGTGATGAGCGCCCGGGCCACCGCGACGCGCTGCGCCTCACCGCCGGACAGCTCGCCGGGGCGGCGCTGCTCCTTGCCCGCCAGCCCGAGTGCCTCCAACCACTGGGCGGCGATGGCCACGGCGTCCTTGCGCGAGGTGCCCTGGAGCATGGCGGGCAGTGCGACGTTCTCCACCGCCGGCAGCTCGTCGAGCAGCTGGCCGAACTGGAACACGAAGCCGTAGCTGCGTCGCCGCAGCAGGGACCGCTGCTTCTCGTCGAGACCGCCGACGTCGCGGCCCTCCAAGGTCACGGTGCCGGCATCGGCCGGCAGGATGCCGGCGAGCACGTGCAGCAGGGTCGACTTGCCCGAGCCGGACGGGCCCATGACGGCGAGCAGCTCACCGTCCGCGAGGTCCACATCGACCCCGGCCAGGGCCGTGGTCGCGCCGAAGCGGCGCGTGAGGCCGCGCGCCTGGAGTCTGCTGGTCGAGGTCATGGCTCCACTGTGCCGTCGATGCGCGGCGCTGCGCATCGGTCGACGGGACCGTCCGGTGCGCCCGGGCTGCGACCCTAGGAGCAGGTGATGTCCTCCTGCAGGCGGAGGCGTGCAGCCGGCCGATCAGGTGCGCGGCAGCGCACCGGTGAGCACGGGCAGGACCACCTCGTCGACGATGGCGCGGATGGACTCCAGCGGCACGTTCCGCATCGTCATCAGGACCTCCTGCCGCAGCAGGTCGGAGGCCAGACGCACGGTGCGCTCGGTGACCCGTGCCGGGTCGACGTCACCGCGGGCGACGGCACGGTCGATCACCTGGGCGAGGCCCGTCGTCCGCTCCCCCAACCAGTGGTCGCGCACCTCGTCGGGGGTCAGACCGGTCTCGCGGTAGAACTCCCCGGCGTAGGAGCCGAGCACGAGCATCGCCTGCCCCCGGCCGTCGTTCACCTCGCCGAGCAGCGTGACGAGGTCTTCACGCAGGGAGCCGGTGTCGGGCACGGTGAGCGCCAGCCGCGCGCCGCGGCGTTCGACGGTGGCGAGCACCAGCTCCCGTTTGGTGGGCCAGCGGCGGTAGACGACGGAGCGGCTGGTCCCGGCCCGCGCGGCGACGCCCTCGTAGGTGGCCGCGGTGTAGCCCAGCTGGACGACCTCGTCCCAGGCGGCGTCGAGCAGGGCGTCCTCGAGCTCGCGCCCACGGCGGCGCCGAGCGGGGGTCTCGCCCTCAAGATCCATTTGTGCATCTTATCGAATGCGGCGTATCTTCGCCGAAGATACAAGCCTGCATCTTAGGAGCACTCATGACTGACCAGCCCGCGGAGCAGCCGCCCGCCTTCGACCGATCCACGATCCGCATCGTCGTCGCCGTCATGGTCGGCGGGATGGCCGTGCTGCTGGACTCGACCATCGTCGCCGTGGCGCTCAAGTCCCTCGCGGTCGACCTGCACGCCTCGGTCACCACCATCCAGTGGGTCACCACGGCCTACCTGCTCGCCGTCGGCGTCACCATGCCGTTGGCCGCCTGGGCGCAGGCACGGTGGGGCGGACGACGACTCTGGCTCGCCGGGCTCGTGCTGTTCGGCGTCGGCTCGGTCGCGGCGAGCATGGCCGGATCGGTCGGTGTGCTCATCGCCGCCCGTGCCCTGCAAGGGGTCGGCGGCGGCATCCTCATGCCGCTCATGGCGACCCTGCCGCTGCAGGCCGCCAAGGGCCGTGTGTCGGGGCGCACCATCGCGATGGTCTCGCTACCCATGCTCATCGGACCGATGCTCGGACCCGTCGCGGGTGGCCTGATCCTGCACTGGCTGAGCTGGCGCTGGCTGTTCTGGGTGAACGTGCCGCTCATCGTCGTCGGGTACGTGCTGGCGTCCCGTGCACTGGAACCCGAGCGCGGCGACCGGTCCCGGCAGCTCGATGTGCTCGGCGTGCTGCTGCTGCCGCCCGGGCTGGTCGGGCTGCTCTACGGGCTGTCCCAGGTGTCGTCGGCCGGCGGGTTCGGACAACGGCGGGTGCTGGTGCCGATGCTGGCCGGGCTCGTGCTCGTCGTCGCGTTCGTGCTGCACGCGCTGCGCCGCGGACCGGACGCCCTGGTCGACCTGCGGCTGCTCGCGCGGCGGCAGGTCGGGGCCTCGGCCGCCGTCATGTTCCTGGCCGGTGCGGGGCTGTTCGCCGGGATGTTCCTGCTGCCGCTGTTCTGGCAGGTCTCCCGGGGACAGTCGGTGCTGGCCGCGGGCGCGCTCATGGTGCCGCAGGGCCTCGGCTCGCTGCTGGCTCGGCCGACGTCGGGCCGGCTCACCGACACCCTCGGCTCCCGGACGGTCGCGCTGGCCGGGGTGCTCATCGCCGCGGCCGCCACCGTGCCGTTCGCCCTGGCCGGGCCGGGCACCTCCACCTGGTGGCTCGGCCTGGCACTCGTGGTCCGCGGCGTCGGGCTGGGTGGCGTGATGATCCCCGTCATGGCCGTGGCCTACCAAGGGCTGAGCGCCGACGATGTGGCGCACGCCAGCGTTCTGACCCGCGTCACCCAGCAGATCGGCGGCTCGTTCGGCACCGCCGTGCTGGCCGTCGTGCTGGAGCACGGGCTCAGCACGACCACGACCTCGGCGGCGTTCGACCGGGCGTTCTGGTGGGCGGTCGGGCTGTCGGTGGCGGCGGGGCTCGTGGTGCCGACGCTGCCCAAGCACCAGCGGGTGCCCGACCTGGTCCAGGCGCACGATCGGGACGTCGCGGCGGACGCGGCCGTCTGAAGCCGACGGCCGGGGAGCGGCGGGCGGGGTCGGGACGGCCGGCCGCTCGCGCGGGCGGGGCGCGGGGCCGGGCTCAGGGCAGCGTGACGTGCTCCGGGGTCAGCTCGTCCACCGCGTGCACGCCCAGCAGCCGCAGCGTGCGGGCGATCTGACCGGCCAGGATCTCGTTGAGCCGGTCCACGCCGAGCTCGCCCCCGGCCATGAGCGCGTACAGATAGGCGCGGCCCAGGAGCACGCCCGTCGCGCCGAGCGCGAGCGCCGCCACGATGTCGGCGCCGCTGCTGAACCCGGTGTCGACGAACACCTCGCACCGGTCCCCCACGGCGGCGACCGTCGCAGGCACGAGCGTGAGCGGCACAGGCGCCCGGTCCAGCTGGCGGCCGCCGTGGTTGGACAGCACGACGCCGTCGGCTCCCGCATCGGCGACCCGACGCGCATCGTCCACGGTCTGGATGCCCTTGACCACCAGCGGGCCCTTCCAGAACTGACGCACCCAGGCCAGGTCCTCGAGCTGCACCGAGGGGTCGAACATGTGGTTCGCGAGCGCCTCGATGGTGTCGTTCCAGGAGTCGAAGCTGGCGAACCGCAGCGGTTCGGTGGTGAGGAAGTCGATCCACCAGTTCGGGTGCATCGCCCCGTCGGCGATGGTCTTGAGCGACAACCGCGGCGGGATCGAGAAGCCGTTGCGGTTGTCCCGCAGCCGGGCGCCGCCCACCGGCACGTCGACGGTGAGCACGAGCGCCTCGTACCCGCTCGCCGCGACCCGGCTGAGGATCTCCTCGGAGGACGCGCGGTCCTTCCACACGTAGAAGCCGAACCAGTTGTGACCGTCCGGCGCGGCGGCGGCCAGGTCCTCGATGCCCGTCGTCCCCATCGTCGACAGCGTGTACGGCACCCCGGCCCGCTGGGCCGAGCGGGCCACTGCGACCTCGCCCGAGTGGTGCATCATCCGCGTGAACCCCGTCGGGGAGAACACGTACGGCAGGTCCGTGCGGGTGCCCAGCATCGTGGTCGAGGTGTCGACCGTCGAGACGTCGTGCAGCACCGACGGGTGGAACGTGAGGTCGCGCAGCACGCGGCGCGCCCGGCGGATCGACACCTCGGACTCGGCCGACCCGTCCACGTAGTCGAACACCGACCGCGGGGTGCGCCGCCGGGCGATGGCTCGCAGGTCACCCACGGTGTATGCGCCCGCGAGCCTGCGGCGGGTGCCGTCCAGCTCGAACGGGGCCAGCCGCAGCAGCGGTTTGAGCTCGGCAGGGGTGAGAAGACGGCGGCTGGTCATGGGTGGGTCCCGGTGCTCGTGCGCGTCGACTGCTGGCGCGGTGACGGCGGACGACGGTAGTCCTGGCCCGGCGCCGGCGGCGGGACGTCTCGTCCGTTGGGCCGCGGGAGCTGGGTCGCGGGTCCCGGGTCGCGGGTCCCGGGTCCCGGGTCCCGGGTCCCGGGTCCCGGACATGCAAGGACCCCTCGCACACCCGCCAGAGCTCACCTGCCCTTGCTGCCTTCCGGCCCTGGGGGAGTTCAGCGAGATGACGCCGCACGAGGGGTCGTAGACCAGGGTAGCCGACACCGGCCAGCAGGTCGGAGCCCCTCCTCGTCCCGCCCGCGGTGACCTGCACCGGGCCGGTCCGCCCGGGGCTGCCTGCTGGGGCTCTCAGCCAGGGCTGCCTGCGGAGGGCTCCTGCCGGGGGTTCTCAGCCCGGGCCGCCCGCTGAGGGCTCCTGTCGGGGGTTCTCAGCCCGGGCCGCCCGCTGGGGCCGCAACTGGTCACTTCGCACCCCCGACACGCCGCCGATGGCCTCCCCACTGACCAGTTCCGGGCCAGTTCCGGGACCGCCAGCCTCCTGCCCTCCCCCTCCGGGCAACCGCGGCCGCACCAACTCGGAGGCAACTGGTCACCTCGCAGCCCCGACACGCCGCTTGCCACCTCCCAACTGACCAGTTCCGCTGGGTGGCGGCTGGGGCTCGGGCAGGGCGG
>JAHIJU010000211.1 GCA_018898235.1 Actinomycetota bacterium
CCTGGACCACGAAGCCCTGGACGTAGCTGACGGACAGCAGGTACATCGCGGCCGCGGCACCGCCCGGGCTGAAACCGGCGTCCCGGAACACCCCGAGCGTGTGCTCCATCAGCCTCGACGAGTTCGTCCCGACGAGGAACCGCCCGGCCAGGAGCCGCGGCAGGTCGCGCCGTGACTTGAGCAGAGTGCGGTAGCGACGGGCGAGGTCACGGGCCTGCGCACGCCAGTCGCCGTCGAGCCCGGACAGGTCCAGCCCGGCCAGTGCGGCATCGGCCATGAGCTCGAGCAGCTCTTCCTTGTGCTGCACGTGCCAGTACAGGGACGCGGCCTGCAGGCCGAGCTCGGCCGCGACCCGCCGCATCGACAGCGCGTCGAGCCCGTCGCGTTCGAGCACGACGAGCGCGGCCTGGACGAGCGCCTCCTGGGTGACGGCGGGTTGCCCCTTGCCGGCCCGGGCCGTGGGCGTCATCGCCGCTCCTTCGCCGCTCGCTGCTGGTCTCCGTCCGACGACTTGCAATCTAACACTGTTAGTGGAACGGTCTCGACCGTCAGCCTCTAACACTGTTAGGTCGATTCCCTTGCCTTCTGCACCCGACGCCCGCCGCCGTCACCTCGTCCTGTCCACGCTCTGCCTCGCCCTGTTCATGTCCATGCTCGACAACGTCGTGGTGAGCAACGCCTTGCCGAGCATCTCCGCCGCCCTGCACGCCGGGATGGTCGACCTCCAGTGGGTGATGGAGGGCTACAGCCTCGTGTACGCCTCGTTGCTGCTGCTGGGCGGGGCCCTCGGCGACCGGCTCGGCCGCCGGCGGGTGTTTCTCGTCGGGCTGGCTCTCTTCACCGGCGGGTCGCTGGTCTGCGCGCTCGCCGGCAGTCTGCCGGTGCTCGTCACCGGCCGGGTCGTCCAGGGGGTCGGCGCGGCGCTGCTCACCCCGCAGTCGCTCGCCATCCTGCGCGTCACCTTCGCCGAGCCGTCCGAGCGGGCCCGGGCGATCGGCACCTGGAGCGGGGTCTCGGCGCTCGGTCTCGCGCTCGGGCCGGCCATCGGCGGGCCGCTCGTCACGGCCTTCGGCTGGGCCAGCCCGTTCTGGATCAACCTGCCCATCGGGGTCGCCGCCCTGGCCCTCGGGCTGCGCGTGCTGCCGCGCGACGCGGGGCACCGCGGCCGCATCGACGTGCCCGGTCAGGTGATCGGGACGGCCGGGGTCGCCGGCCTCGTCTTCGCCCTCATCGAGGGGCCGAGCAGGGGCTGGACCGCACCGGCGGTGCTCGCGTGCGCGGCGGTCGGCGTCGTCTGTCTCGCGCTGTTCGTGCCGGTCGAGCTGCGGGCCGAACGCCCGATGCTCGACGTCCGGCTCTTCCGCGACCGCATCTTCGCCGGGGCGGCGTTCGGCGGCTTCATCGTCAGCTTCGGGATGTTCGGGGTGCTCAGCTACCTCGGCCTGTACATGCAGTCGGTGCTCGGCTGGTCGGCGGCGGGGGCCGGGATCGCCTCGCTCCCGTCGACGGCCGTGGTCATGGTCGCCTCGCCCCTCGCCAGCCGGATGGCCGCGCGCTGGAGCCCCCGGCTGCCGCTGGTCCTCGGACTCGCGCTGTGCGCAGCGGGCGTCGCGGTGCTCTCGCGGGCCGGCGCCGACGCGAGCTACGCCGACTTCTGGTGGGCACTGCCCCTCATCGGGACGGGGATGGGGATGTCGTTCAGCCCGATCACGATCGCGGTCATGGGCCGGGTCGGCCCCGACCGCGCCGGGATGGCCGCGGCCGCGACGAACGCCACACGCGAGCTGGGCGGTGTCGCCGGGATCGCGCTCATGGGCAGCCTGATCACCGCACGCCTGGCCGCCACCCTCCCGGGCCGGCTCGCCGACGCCGGAGTCCCCGGCGACGTCGCGCGGCGCGTCGCCGAGTCGGCGACCCACGGCGGCACGGGCAGCCTCGCCGCGTCGGCCGGTATGCCGTCGGCCGTCGTCCGGGCGGTGGCGGTCTCGTTCACCGGAGGGCTCCAGCTCGCGCTCATCGTCGCTGCCGTCGTCCTGGTGGGGGGTGCCGTGGCAGTCTCGGTACTGCTGCGTTCCGGGGCGGACGTCCCGTCCGCGCACCGCGTGCCTCGACTGGCCCCGAGCCCACCCAGGAGGTGACAGTGCCCCGCTCCCAGCTGCTGTACGACGCCGACTGTGGCTTCTGCACGCGCGCGGTCGGCTGGGCGCCGCGCCTGCGGCTCGACCTCGAGGTGCGGGCGCTCGGGACGGTCGACCTCGCCGCGCTCGGCGTCGACCCGCAGCGTGCCCAGCGCGAGCTGCCGCACGTCACGTCGGACGGGACCGTCACCTACGGGCACCGCGCCGTCGCGAGCGCGCTGCTGACCGGACCGGTGCCGGCGCGGATGGCGGGTCGGCTGCTCGCATCTCGTGCGCTGGACCGCCCCGCCGCTGCCGGGTACCGCTGGGTGGCTGCGCATCGGCACCGCCTGCCGGGCGGTCGCGCAACCTGCGTGCTGCCCGCGGCCGACGGCGAGGGCCGCGGGACGTCCCGGTGGCCCGAGGTCACCGCCCGCCCGCCTTCGGTGGAGGACGACGCGTGACCGCTCGTCACAGGTGCGCTGGTGTGTCGCCTTCTACCGCAGGCACGACCGCCGCGCCCTCGAACTCCTCGCCACCGACACCCACGACGACGTCCGGACCCAAGCCCTCGGGATGCTCGAGCTTCTGGATGCTGGCGGGACGTCCTGAGCGGACCTCCCGTACGGCATCCACCAGCCCCACCGCTCCCCAGTAGGGGACGGCGGCGACCGCGATGATCAAGGGACGCGGGCCAGCCGTCAGCCAGTCCCAGTGCTGCCAGTGTGCGATCGCGAAGGCCACAACGCAGAACGCCACCCAACCGACGATCAGTCCCGCCGTGGTGCGCCTGGCGCTGCTGGGCATGTCGTTAGTCTCTCCTCCCGGCCGGCGACAGACCGGCCACACCCGCCCCGATGGGCAGGGCTCAGGCCGTCGGGCGCTCCGGGTCCTGGCCGTCGAGCCGGGACTCGCGCTCGCGGAGCTGGGCCTCCCAGTCGCGCATCATCTTCTCGTCGATCGCCCGGGAGCGTTCGACCCCGGCCTGGAACTCCTCCTCGTCGAGGCCGTACCGGCGCGGCCGCTCGTACTCGGGGAAGCCCGCCGTCGCCGTCGACGGCCACGGGACCTCCCGGCGTGAACCCACGGGACGCCCGACCGCCAACCAGGCGATGCCGCCCACCAGCGGCACCAGGATGATGAGCAGGATCCACACCGCCTTCGGCAGGTTGCGGATGCTGCCCTCATCCGACTGGATCGCGTCGATCAGGCAGAACACCAGCAACCCGATCTCGACCAGGAATGGCAACGCGCGGATCATCGCCGACCTCTTTCGTCCCCCTGCCCCCGCCTGTGCGCGGGGCATGCCCGTGCTGAGGGTAGAACGTCAGTCCGCCGTGCGGGAGGGGTGTCACCCGGGCGAGGGTGTCGCCGCGGTGACCGTCGCCATCCCGACCTTCATCGTGCGCGGCGGCGACCTCGTCCTGCCGGTACGTGCTCTACGAGCGGACGGCCCTGGCCGATGCGCTCATCGCCGCGTCCTGACCTGCGCCGGGCGACGGGCGTTTGCTCACGCCCTTGGGGCGGGACCTACCGTGCACGTCATGCCCCCACACCCTGACACCGGGCCGGCCGCCCTCGACGCGCCCGTTCTCTCGGCCGGTGCGCTCGCCAGGGCCGCGGCGCTCAGCGACAAGGCCGTCCGCCTCTACCTCGATCGGGGTCTGCTCACCGGCACCGCCGACCCGCGCACCGGTCGGCGCTCGTTCGGTCGGGCCGAGGTCGCCCGGGCTCGGACGATCGGACTGCTGCGCTCGATCGACCTGTCGCTCGCCCAGATCCGGGACGTGCTGGACGCGGACGACCCCGTCGACGCCTTCGACACCGTGTGGAGCGCCCGGCGCCGGGACCTGCGCGAGCGACTGCGCGTGGCCGAGCAGGCTCGCGCCGTCCTGGCGGCCGCCCGTCCCGCCCCCATCGGCCCGGTGCAGTTCCGGCAGGTGCCCGAGCAGCTCACCCTCGCGGTGCCGGTCCGGGCCGACCTGGGTCAGGTGCCCGCCGCGATCCGCGAGGCCAGCGGGCGGTTGTTCGATGCGCTCGGCCGGGCCGGGGTCGAGCTGGCTGCGGCCCCCTACGTGGAGTACACCGAGCGCGCCACCGGCGCGGTCGACGCCCGGCTCGTGGTGCACGCCCCCGTCACTGCGGTGCTGCGCCCGCCGGCGCCAGGGATGCGGCTGTCGGTCGAGGCTGCCCACGCACAGGCGTACCTGCCGCTCACCCAGCACCAGGCCGACGACCAGCGGCTCGTGGTTGCGGTGCACGACCACCTGTCCACCGGGGCGTTCGCCACCGACGTCGTCCCGGCCGGGAACAACCGCGAGGTCTATCTGCCCGGCTTCGCCACCGGCGCGACCGGCCCCGTGATGGAGGTCGCCGTGCCGGTGGTGGTGCGCTGACGGCGCTGCCTGACGAACTGCGTGGCGCCCCGCGTCAGCCCGTCGGTGGCACCACCCAGGTCCGCACCCAGTGCGCCATCGCCGCGTACGCCACCTCGCGCACCGGCGCCGCCGACAGCACCACGTCGTGCAGCGCCCCCTCCAGGCGTTCGATCTGCACGTGCCGTCCCAGGTCGGCGCTGCGCCGGGCCACTCCGACGACGTCGAGCGCCGTGTCGGTGTGCGCCATCTCCGGCGTCCAGCGGGGCAGCAGGGTGCTGCGCGTGGACAGCAGCACGAGCACCGGGATGCGCAGGTCCAGGCCGCGCTCGACCTGTTCCTGGCCGCGCAGCACGGCGTCGAGCCAGGCGCGCGTCGTGCGGAAGCCGCGGGCGGGGCGCCAGTCGGCCCGGTACGTCCACTCCCCGTCGGCGCTCGCGGACACCGCACGCGTGTAGAAGCCCAGGTCGACGTTCGGCAGCTCGTGCCGGGGGTCGATCCGCGCGCCCAACGTCATCGCGGGGGTGAGGACGACGCGGCCGATGGCGCGGGTCTGGAACTCCAGCCACGGGCTGTTGAGCAGCAGGCCCGAGGCGACGTCCGGGTGCCGCGCCGCCCACAGGCTCAGCGTCAGCCCGCCCGTCGAGTGGCCCATCAGGATCAGCGGTCGGGCGGGGTCGGTGCGCAGGACGTCGAGCGCGGCCGCGATGTCCTCGTCATACGTCGCCAGGTCGCTGATGAAGCCCGGGCGCTGGTGCGGGCGCAGGCTTCGGCCGTACTTGCGCAGGTCCAGGGCGTGGAACGCGGCGCCCTGCCCGGCCCAGAAGTCGGCGAGCTCGGTCTGGAAGAAGTAGTCCGACCAGCCGTGCACGTAGAGCACATCGGCGGTCGGGGCCGCGGGCCGGGTCGCCGGACGGACGAGGGTCGCGACGACCTCGCCCTCGTCATCGTCCGCCAGCGGCAGCGTGAGCTGTTCGAACCGGTCGCCCAGCACATCGGGTGCCCAGCTCATCGCACCCTCGCGCCGATTCGCGGCCCGCTCACACCACCGGCCGGGGCTTGGGGTGCCGGCGCACCCACCACCAGATCCCGCCGCCGACCACCATCCCGGCGCCCACCAGAGCGAGCCCGACGGACAGGAACGCGCCCCCGACGGTGCCGAGCAACCCGGTGACGAAGTCAGGCTCGGACCCCGCCGGGACGATGAGCACCCGCGCGGTCGACGGCACGCCCGCGGGCACGGAGACGACGTACCGCCCGGCCGTCGTCACGGTGAAGGTGCTGCTGGCGACGGCGTGGGTGTCGCCCATCGTGACCTGGCTGCTCGTCGACGGGTCGCGCAGCTCGAGGGTGCGGCCGTCCGGCCCGGTGACCTGCACCGGCCCGGTCAGGGCCGCATCGGACCCTGCCGCAGCGAGCCACATGGTGTAGCTCCCCGGCTCCAACGTGGCCGTGCCCTGGGCGCCGGCATCGATGGCGGCGACCACGTCGCCCCCGGATGAACCGTCCAGCGCCAGCACCCCGCTGGGCAGCACGCCGATGAACGCCCGCACCGCGAACCCGGCGGCGACGGCGGCGATCAGCATCAGCGCGACCCCGACGAACGTGACCCAGGCGGGTCCGGTGGCGGGTCGACGGGCCGGTGCGGGGATGGTCATGCCTGGACCCTAGGCCGACGGGCGGCCGTCGCGTCACCGGCCGCTACGCCGGACGGCTCACTCCTGCTCGGTCGGCGAGTGCCGGTCCAGGAACTCGTAGACCTCCGTCGTGTCCACCCCGGGGAACACCCCGACCGGCAGGGCCGCGAGCAGCGAGGCGTGCGGGCGGGCCGACGGCCAGGCGCTCTCGTCCCACCGCGTCGCGAGCTCGGCCGGCGGGGTCCGGCAGCACGACGGGTCGGGGCACTTGGAGAACCGGCGCTCGGTGGTCTCCCGGCCGCGGAACCAGCGCACGTTGGCGAACGAGACACCGACGCTCACGCTGAACGCCCCCTGGCTGGACATCTGCACCCGGGAGGTGCACCAGTACGTGCCGGAGTCGGTGTCGGTGTACTGGTAGTACGGCGAGAACCGGTCGTCCAGGGTGAACACCACGCGGGCGGTCCACTGCCGGCAGACCGGCTGGCCCTCGACGGCGCCCAACGGGTCGGTGGGGAACCGGATGCCATCGTTCTCGTAGGCCTTGTGCAGGGTGCCGCCCTCGTGGACCTTCATGAAGTGCACGGGGATGTCCAGGTGCCGGGTGGCCAGGTTCGTGAACCGGTGCGCGGCGGTCTCGTACGGCACGGCGTAGGCATCGCGCAGGTCCTCGACGGACAGCCGGCGTTCGGCCTTGGCCTCCTTGAGGTACGTCACGGCCGTGTGCTCGGGCATCATCAGCGCGGCCGCCAGGTAGTTCGCCTCGACCCGCTGCAGCAGGAAGTCGGCGTAGTCGCGCGGCTCGCGGTGGCCGAGCACGTGGCTGGCCAGGGCCTGCAGCAGCGGGGAGCGGGAGTCGTTGACGCCCGGGTTGCCCTGCGGCAGGTAGATCCGACCGTTCTTCAGGTCCGTGACCGTGCGGGTGGAGTGCGGCAGATCGCTCACGTAGTGCAGCGTGAAGCCC
>JAHIJU010000016.1 GCA_018898235.1 Actinomycetota bacterium
GAACCGATCGACACGCTCATCGCGGCGAACTCGGACTCCACGTTGATGTACTCGCAGCTGCCCAGGTCACCGGTGCGCGCCGCGCGGGCCAGCGCCTCGACGATGTGGGTCTGCGGGGAGATCGGGTACGCGCACACCACGTCGGGCCGGCAGCGGGCCACGGTACGGGCCACAGCCTGTGAACCCTCGAGCACCTCACGCACGGGACGCCACCTCCTGGGGGGCCAGCTCAGCCACCTGCGCCGCCACGAAGGCGAACGCCTGGGCGGCCGCGGCCGCGTTCTGCTCGCCCAGCGCACCGGGGTACCGGCGGCGGAACACCTGCTGCACCGAGTCCAGCGTCACGATGCCGGTCGCGGCGGCGTAGGCGCCGAGCATGGCCGCGGACGGTTTCGGCTTGCCGAGGGCCTCCATCGCGAAGCGCAGCGCGGGCACCGTCAGGACGCGGGCACCATCGGCCGCCGGGCCGGCCTCGTCGTGCACCTCGGCCGCGGGATGCTCGGTCGCCACGATCACGGTGCCGCCTGGCGCCAGGCCGACGAACGGGTCCTCGGACACCAGCAGGGTCGGGTCCTGCACGAGGACGACGTCCGGGGCGAGAACCGGTTCGCGGGTGCGGATCGGCCGTTCGTCGAACCGGCAGTACGCCACCACCGGCGCACCCGTCCGCTCGGACCCGAAGGACGGGATCGCCTGCGCCTCGTGCCCTGCCAGGAAACCGGCTCTGGCCAGCATCTCTGCTGCAGTGACCACCCCCTGGCCGCCTCGGCCGTGGATCCTCACCTGATGCATCCGTCCACCCACCCTCATTGGTGTGCTGCCGGGGGCCCGAGGGCCTCGCTGCGTTGACGCTACGCCGGTCCCCGAGCGTGGCCGTCAGGGCTTTCGTCCTACGTTCTGACCGGACATTGGTCCCATGACTCGTCACTCAAGTCGCCCGCGCCGCCGCGCAACCTGCAGGCGCACCGTCCCCCCGGGCGCCAGCCCGGACACCTACAGTTGCGCCATGACCACGCTTCGACTGCCGGAGCAGCTCCTGCGCGAGGTCGAGGAGATCGCCGGCGCCGGCGAGGAGAACCTCAGCCGGTTCATCGAGACCGCCCTGCGCGAGACCGTGGCGCGTCGACGGTCACGGGACGTGGAGCCCGCACCCCTCCAGGTCGCCCCCGTGGGTTCGGGCGAGGTCCTTCCCGCCGTGGACCTGTCGCGCTGGGCCCAGTTCCTCGAGTCGGAGGCAGCGGTGCCGCGCCACCGCCACCTGCACCTGTCGGCCTGACGGCCCCGGGTCAGGGTCGGGCCGGGTCGGCCCGCAGCGCTCGAAGGACAGCCTCGACCACCTGCTCCGGGTCTCCCTCGGCTGTGACCGCCACCCCGTCCTCGTCGTGCTCCAGCTGCTCGAGCGTCACGAGCTGGCTGGGCAGCAGCGTCGGCGGCATGAAGTGATCGCTGCGGGCCGCCACCCGCGCCGCGAGGATCCCGGGCTCGACGACCAGGTGCACGAACCGCACCCGGCCGCCGGCGGCCGCCAGCACGTCACGGTAGGGACGACGCAGCGCGGAGCAGGTCAGCACGCCGGACAGCCCGGCCGCCTCCTGCACACCGATCCACCGGGCGAGCGCCGCGAGCCACGGGGCACGATCGGCGTCGGTCAGCGCGCGACCCGCCGCCATCGTCGCGACGTTCGCCGCCGGGTGGAAGTCGTCGCCCTCGGCGAACGGGCGCCCGAGGCGTTCGGCCAACAGCCTGGCGACCGTGCTCTTGCCGGAGCCCGACACGCCCATCACCACGAGGTGCTCCACCGTCTCACCGTCCCTCGCCATCGGGCCATTGTCCCCGACACGGCTGTGCCCGACACCGCTGTCGCCGACACCGGCAGGTTCGCGCAACACGGCTCACGGCTAGGCTCGACCCACGCAGACGAAGGGGGTGCCAGGTGCCCGAGTACTCGATCGGCGACGCCCTCGACGGCTATGTGCTCACCGCACGCGGCTGGGTGAGCGCACTCGACCTGGATCCCAGCCCGTACCGGCCGGGCGACGTCGTCAACGGCTACATGCTGGGCAGCGACCTGGACTGGCAGCCGTTGCGCAACCCCGCCGCCGCGCCCTACCGCACCGGCGACGTGGTCGACGGTTACACGCTGACCCCGGCAGGGGACTGGCGGCCACTCGGCGAGGTCAGCCGCCACGCGGACGGGTCGACGGCCGGCCGTGCCGGGGTCGGCGGACCGGCGAGAGCCGTCCGGGCGACCGCCGCGGCTGCGGCCGCGGCGAGTGCTGCGAGCAGCGGGCCCAACGCCTCGGCCGCCCAGCGGACCCAGGCCCGCGCGGCGCAGGCCGCCGCCGTCACCGCCGCCCAACGGACCGCCACAGCGACGCGGCGGACGGCCGCCGGCCCCCGCGCGCAGACAGCACCGGCTACTCCCCGGCCCACGGCCGCGAGGTCGACCGCGGCTGCCGCCGGGCAACCGGGCCAACCGGCCGTGACCTACCGCATCGGCGACAAGGTGAACGGCTACGTGCTCACCCCATCCGGATGGGTCCCGCTCTCCGGCCCCACGCGCCGGGGCCCCGCGGGATCCCCGCGGGCCGCCAAGAAGAGCGGATCAGCCATCATCCCCGTGCTGTTCTTCGTCGGGCTGGTGCTGTTCAACATCCTGCGTTCCTGCACAGGTGCCTGAGCGGGACGCCCTCGACGCGCCGGACGGGCGGGCGACGGACGTCGGTACGACGCGGTTCAATGGACCGATGCGGATCACGCCGGTCTACTACTACTCGTCCGCCTCGGGCCTGGTGCGGACCTTCGCCGAGCGGCTCGGCCGACCGGTCTACAACCTGGCCGAACGCGAGCACCGCCGCTCCGAGGTCGACGGGCCGTGGGTGCTGCTCACCCCGTCGTACAAGACCGGCAACGACCGCAACGACACCATCCCCGAGGCCGTGCGCCGGTTCCTGCGCTCGGCCCACAACCGGCGCGAGCTGGTCGCCGTGATGGGCTCGGGCAACCGGAACTTCGGCCGGCACTACCAGATGGCGGCCCGCGAGATCGCCCGCCGGTCCGGCCGGCCCATGCTGTTCGAGTTCGAGCTCGCCGGGACGCCGTGGGACGTCGAGGAGTGCCAGCACCTGCTCGCCGAGCTCGACGAGGCCCTCGCCGCGCGCCACGCCGGCGTCGCCTGATCCGGGCCGGGAACAGGTCCGAGCCACGCGAGGTTGGGCCAGGCATGAGTGAGCCACAGCTGTTCGGCGACGAGCAGGTCGCCGCGTTCGAGGCCTCGGGCGGTGCCGCGGCCAACACCCTGCGCGGGGTGCCGATCATCGTCCTCACGACGACCGGCGCCCGGTCGGGGGCGGTACGCAAGGTCGCGCTGATGCGGGTGGAGCACGACGGGCGGTACGCCGTGGTCGCCTCACGCGGCGGCGCACCCGAGCACCCCGCGTGGTACCACAACCTGGTCACCCACCCGCAGGTGCAGCTGCAGGACGGTGCCGACCGGCGCGACTACATCGCCCGCGAGCTCTCCGGTGCGGAGCGGGACGAGTGGTGGAGCCGCTCGGTCGCCGTGTGGCCGGACTACGCGAGCTACCAGACCAAGACGACGCGGATCATCCCGGTCCTCGTGCTCGAACCGGTCGCCGATCGAGGCTGAGTCACCGATAGGGGCTGGGTCACCGATAGGGGCTGAGCGGGCCGGTCAGGCCCGCCTCGGGGCCGCCGGGCCACGCTCGTCACCGGTGGTCGGGGTGACGGCGTCGGGTGGCGAGGTCCGACGTCGGCCCCGGACCTCCGCGAACCGTCCCCCGGGCATCCAGCGGCGACACGCTCCCTCGCGCTGCCCGCGCGGGGCCGAGCGTGACGGCAGACTGCCGCGGTGCCCCCACACTCCGCCCCGCGACCGACGCCAGTCCGGACAGGGCTGGGCCGGACAGGGCTGGGCCGGACGGGACCGGGCCGGACAGGCAAGCGGCGGATCTGGCCGTGGGTGCTCGTCGTGCTGGTCTGTGCCGGGCTGGGCCTCGGCGCGCCTCAGTGGGCCGCGGCCCGCGGCGCCGCGCAGTTCCCGGTCCAAGCAGCCGACCTGGCAGCGGGTCGCCAGGCCCTGACCACGTTGCAGGTCCGCGACCGGGACCCGCTCGACGGCTACAGCCGGGACCGGTTCGGCACGGCGTGGGCGGATGTCGACCGGAACGGGTGCGACACCCGCAACGACGTCCTGGCCCGTGACCTGACCGAGGTGGTGGTCGACGACGACGGCTGCCGCGTGCTGACCGGCACGCTCGACGACCCGTACACGGGTGAGCAGATCGACTTCGTGCGGGGTGAGCACTCGGCCGATGTGCAGATCGACCACGTCGTCGCGCTGGCCGAGGCCTGGCGCACGGGGGCGGCGAGCTGGGACGCGGCCCGTCGGCTCGCCCTGGCCAACGATCCGGCGAACCTGCTCGCGGTGCAGGGCGCCGCCAACCAGGCCAAGGGTGCCGGCGATGCGTCGGAGTGGCTGCCGAGCTCGGGCTACCGGTGCGCCTACGTGCTCGAGCAGATCCGGGTCAAGGCCGCGTACTCCCTGTGGGTCACCGCGCAGGAGCAGGCCGCGATGGGCCGGGTGCTGAGCGGCTGCCGTACCGCGTAGAGCCGCCGCCGCACCGCGAGGAGCACGCACCTGCTGCTGCCCTGTGGTGCGCGGCCCGGCGCCGCCCTAGCCTGGACGCACCCTGAGACGAAGGGCACCAGCGATGTGGGTGGTGGCGGTCGCGAGCCTCCTCGCGGGGGTCATGCTGTGCCTGGCCGTCCTGACGGTGGTGGCCCACCGGGTCCGTCGACGCCCCCCGGCGCACGACCCGTTCGAGACGCTGTGGCTGCAGAGCCGGTTGGCCGTCGTCGCCGACCAGGTACGGCTGCTCGAGCGCGACCAGCACGCCTTCGCCCGTGCGCACCGGATGGCCGCGACCGAGCAGGCGTACGACGCCCTGCTGGCCGAGGCGTGCAGGATGGCGGGGATCGAGGTGCCGGGGGCTCCGGCCGGTGACCCGGACGAGCGCTTCCGCGAGGAGGTCGAGCTGACCTCCCGCGGGTGGAGCTGGTGACGGGCCCGCCGCGACCTCACCCCGCGCAGACCCGGAGCGTGCTCGACCCGTCCGGGAGGGGGCGGACCTCGACCCGGTCCGCGATGGCCTGCTTGAGGGTCTCGACGTGCGAGACCACGCCCACGGTCCGGCCCCCGGCACGTAGGTGACCCAGCTCGGCGAGCACCTGGTCGAGGACGTGGGGGTCCAGGGAGCCGAAACCCTCGTCGACGAACAGTGTGCCGAGCTCCACGCCACCGGCCTCGGCGCTCACCACATCCGCCAGGCCGAGCGCCAGGCACAACGAGACGTAGAATGTCTCGCCGCCGGAGAGCGTGCGCGGGTCCCGCAGAGCACCCGTCCAGTGGTCCTCGACGCGCATCGCCAGACCGGTCGCACGGGCCCGGACGTCCTCCCGCTGCTCGCTGGGCACCAGGGCGTAGCGCCCGTCGGACATGGCGGTCAGGCGGGCGTTGGCCGCGGCCATGACGTCCTCGAACCGGCGGACCAGCACGTACGTCGCGAGCGAGAGCCGCCGGGCGTTGTCGGCACCCTGACCGCTGGCCAGACCCGCCAGCCGCACGACGGGCGCATGCCGGCCGGTCGCCGCGGCCAGCGCGGCAGCCGCTGCGTGCACCACGCCCACCGCGGCGGCCGTGGCGTCCGCGACCCCGGCCGCGACGGCCGCCTGGGATCGCGTCTGCTCAGCGACCCCACGCGCCTGCTGGACGACGGTGCGCAGACCGGGCACCCCGAGGTCCGCGTCATCGGGCAGGTGGTCCACCTGGGCGAGAGCCGGATCGGCGAGACCCGCGTCCACCTGGGTGCGTGCCGCGAGGTGTGCCGCCACGGCACGCTCCAGCGCCGCGATCCGTTCGCCGTCACCTGCGGTGACGAGCGCCTCCTCGGCCCCGGCCAGGTCGCGGGCGGCGAGCTCGCGGGCGAGCTCGGTCTCGCGGCGCGACAGCTCGCCGCGGGCGGCCTCCAGCCTGCTGAGCGCCTCGGCCAGCGTTGCGGCGGCCCGCACCCGGACGCGCACGAAGGCGTGCCGGGCCGCGACCGTGTCGTGATCGGACCTGGCCTGCGCGACCTCGGCCTCCTCGGCGGCCAGTCGAGCGCGCACCGCCGCCCACGATGCCTCACGTCCGCTGCGCACGGCATCGTCCTGGGCGCGCTGCTGCTCCCGGGCACGGGTCACGGCGTCGAACCCGTCGAGCTCGGTCGTCAGGTGCTGCACCCGGGCGACGGCCTGCTCGCACAGCACGAGCCGGGCGCGTATCGCCGTGAGCTGCGCGGTCGCAGCGACCTCGTCCCGCCCCTCGGCGCGCCGCTCCAGCGTCCGCACCCGCTCGTCGAGCCGTTCGGCTGCTGCAGCCAGGTGCGCCACCCGCTGCTCGGCCGTCCGACGCACAGCCTCGGCGCCACGCACAGCGGCCGCGTCCACGTGGTCGGCGGCCAGAGCCGCGGGTGACGGGTGCTGCCGCGCACCGCACACCGGGCAGGGCTCGTCCGCTCGCAGGTCCCCGGCCAGCTCACCGGCGAGACCCGCGATCCGGGCCGCGCGCACGGAGCTCTCGGTGTCGATCGCCGCGAGTGCCTCGGCGCGCCCCGCCACGAGCAGACCGGACGTGGTCGCCAGCTCGGTCCGCGCGGCGCCGAGCGCCCGCACGGCGTCGACCACCTCCTGCGATGCGGTGGCCTGCGCGGCCACGGCGCCCAGGTCCCCGGCCTCCGCCCGGGCCTTCGCCAGCTCCGCGTCGAGCAGCTCGCGGGCCGCCGGGCGCGACGCCAACCAGCCGTCGTGCCCGGTCAGCGCCGCGGCCGCCTCCGCCACCGACCGCTCGGCGTCCTGCTCCTCGCGGCGACGTCCGGCCAGACCGGACTCCAGCGCGACGGCTCGTTCCAGGGTCGCCGCGAGGGTCAACGACTCGGCATGCAGCTCGGTGAGCAGCCGGGCCGCCCCGACACCCCGACCGTCGCGGCCGAGCACGCCGTCCAGCGATGCCCGCAGCTCGGCCGGCGCGGCGTCCCAGGACGCGGCGAAGGACGCAGCCTCGGTGCGCTCGGCGGCGCGGGCCTGCTGCGCCGCGGCGATGAGCGGAACCACCTCGCGGGCCACCCGGGCCCGGGCCAGCTCGGCGACCCGACGTTCGTGGTCGCCGGCGGCCTCGCCCAGCGCCCGGTCGCGACTGTGCAGGTCGGCGCGGGTCCGGACGAGGGCGTCGAGCAGCTCGGCTGCACGGGCGGCGTCCTCGGCCCGGACAGCCGCGTCCGCTGCGCTCTCGGCCGCGGCCCGGGCCTGCTGCGCCGCCCGCGCGCGTTCCGAGCTCACGGGGTCGACGACCGCCGCGACCTGCTCGACCAGCCGGCCGGCCTCGCGCAGGCCGGCCGGCGCGGCCGCCTCCATCGCGGTGCGCAGAGCCACGGCGGAGGTGGGCGCGCCGGCCCCGGGGCCCGTGTCGACGCCCGGTCGCTCGTCGTCCGCGGGGGGCTCGGCCTCCGGCAGCCGGGCGGCCCCCGCGAGTCCGGCCGCCGCCGCGACCAGCGCGGTGCGCCCCTGGTCGATCGCCCGGTCGCCCTCACGCCGCAGCTCCCCGAGCCGCTCGGCCAGGCGTTCGTAGAGCTGGGTGCCGAAGATGCGCTGGAGCAGCCCGCGCCGGTCCTCGGGCGCGGCGCGCAGGAACCGCGCGAACTCCCCCTGCGGCAGGACCACCGTCTGGGCGAACTGCGCCCGGTCCAGGCCGACCAGCCGGACGATCTCGGCGCCGGCCTCGTCCAGCCGGTTGGCCAGCGGTGTCCCGATCGCGTCGAGCTCATCGGGTGCGGCCCGTGTGACGGCAGCGTCGGGCGGCAGCCGCCAGAGCCGCACGCTCGCCTGGGCCGTCGTCGTACCCGCGCCACGGCGTTTGGCCCGCTGGTACGCGGGGGTCCGCCGCACCCGGAACACCCCGGCGGGCACCTCGAAGACCAGGTCGACGAAGGTCTCGGTGTCATCGGCGGCGAACGACGACCGCATCCTGTCGTCGCTGGCCTGCTCGCCCGCGACCTTGCCGTAGAGCGCGAACACGATCGCGTCGATGATCGTCGACTTACCGGCGCCCGTCGGCCCCTCCAGCAGGAACAGCCCCCCGGCGCCGAGCTCGGCCAGATCGAGGGTGTGCCGCCCGGCGAACGGCCCGACGGCCTGCAGGGTGAGGGAGAGCAGGTGCATCAGACGCCCGCCGACGCGGCCAGCACGTCCTCGTAGGCGCGGGCCAGCACAGCCGTCTCCACGGCATCGGGTCGCGCGCCCGTGACGTGCGCGACGAAGTCGGCGGCCACCAGCAGCGGATCCGTCGCATCGTTCACCGCGGCCGCGCGGGCCACGGCGGTCGCGCCGATCGGCTCGTGCTGCACGACGAGCGCGTGCGGGAACCGCGCGCGCACCCGGCGGTACAGATCGGGCGGCCGCGCGGCATCGGTCACCGTGACCTTGAGCCAGTCGTCGAGGTGTGGCTCCCCGCGCGCTCCGAGCAGCTCGTCGAGTGGTCCGGTCAGCTCGCAGAGCCGGCGCGGCACGGGGGCCGGCACGAGCGTGGTGCGCACCCCCGCCCCGTCCAGCTCGACCAGGACCGTCGACTTGGGGACCGTGCGCTCGGAGAACGAGTAGGCCAACGGCGATCCGCTGTAGCGCAGCACCGTGCCGTGCGGGCCGCTGATCTGCTGCGGGGAGTGCAGGTGTCCGAGCGCGACGTAGTCGATCCCCGCGAACACCCCGGCCGCGACCTGATCGACCCCGCCGACCCGGATGTCCCGCTCCGACTCGCTGGCCGCGCCACCCACGACGAACGCATGGGCCGCGACGACGGAGCGCAGACGTCGTCCACCGGTGGACCTGGCCGCCAGATCGGCCCGCACCCGCCCGAGCGCCGCGGCGACCACGGCCTCGTGGCTGCGCGCGAGCGGTCCGTCCTCACCCCCGAGCTCGGCCCGGGTGAAGTCCGGGTCGAGGTAGGGCAGTCCGTAGACCAGGACGTCGTCGGGCAGCTCGACGGGCGTCGCCAGCTCGGCCACCCGGGTGCGCAACCGGATGCGCTCGCGCATCAACGCCGAGCCGAAACCGAGCCTGGTCGCCGAGTCGTGGTTGCCGCAGGTGAGCACGACCGTGGTGTGCTCGGCCAGCCGCGCGAGGGTCTGCGAGAGCAGCGTCACGGCCTCGACCGGCGGGATCGCGCGGTCGTACACGTCACCGGCCACCACCACGGCGTCGACCCGCTCAGCCACCGCGAGCTCGATGAGGTGATCGGTGTAGGCGGCCTGGTGCCCGAGCAGGTCGACCCCGTGCAGGCTGCGGCCCAGATGCCAGTCGGACGTGTGCAGCAGCCTCATGGCGGACGACGTTAGCCGCGTCCGCCCACACCCCCGTCAGACGGCCTCGAAGCGGATCGAGCCGGCCATGCCGATCACCTCGAGCGCATCGCCGAGGACCCGCCGCGGGTCGCGCAGCCGCAGGTCGAGCCCCGCCTCGCCGACCGCGCGTGCCAGCTGGAGCACGAACGCCAGCCCGGAGGAGTCGACGAATGTGGTCCGGCTCGCGTCGACCACCACGGGCTGCCCTGCCATGAGCGCCAGCCCCATCGAGTCGCTGGCCTGCTGGCGCAGCGCCGAGTCGATCTCCCCGACCATCCGGACGCACGTGTCGGGGCCTTCGGCCTCGACCCGGATCGTGCCAGCCGTCGGCCGATCATGCAGGTCCGTCATCGCCTCGTCGCTCCTCGAGCCTGCCCGGCCCGGTGGGCCGGTGCCTGCGCCACGTTGCGCAGGACGAACTCCCTACTGTGCCACCTCACGGCGTCCGTCGGGCCCTCAGCCGCAGCTGCCGGCAGTGAGCTGGTAGCCGTTCTGGGGAAGCGCCACCATCGTGCTGCCCCCCAAGGTCGCATCGAGGCACGGCGCGCCACCTGCGGCGTCGACCACGAGCCGCACGTCGACGTCCCCGGTGGCCGGTGCGGTCGAGTCGAGGGCCATGGGGAAGGCTCCGTTGCGCGCCTGGGTCGTCAGCAGCCAGTCACGCGTGGCGCCGAGCGCCGAGCTCACCTGGCTCTGCTGGACGACCTCACGCTGACGGAGGTACACCGGGACGACGATGGAGGCCGCGAGGCCGGTGAGCAGGGCGGCCACCAGGGAGATCACCAGCCCGGCCACGGCCAGACCGCGCCCACGGACACCGGGTCCTCCGGTGCGGGCCAGCCCGACGATGCTCAGCACCAGCCCGACGGGCCAGACCAGCAGCGCGCAGATGAACCCGGCCACGGCGGTCGGTTCGGTGCGCGGGACCAGGAGGCCGGGGGGTTGGGCGACCCCCGGCGCGTACCCGGTGCCGGACCCGCCGAACCGTCCGGCCGCGGCGGGACCGCCGAACGTGGACGGACCGAACGTCGAGGGACCGAACGTCGAGGGCCCGGCGGTCGACGGCCCGGCGGTCGAGGGCCCGGCAGTCGGCCACGCGGCGGGTGCCGGACCTGCGGGCGACGAGCCCACGGGTGCCACACCGTCGGGCACCCACGCGACCGGCACACCGTCCGGCTGCCAGCCCGGCGGGGCCTGCCAGCCCGGCGGGGCCTGCCGGCCCTGCCAGCCGGACGAGGCCTGCCCGTCGGGCGGGGTGCTGACGGTCATCGGAGGTCTCCTCAGGCTGGACGCCGCGACCACGCCAGACGCCGCGATCAGGGGGCCAGTCGGCCGGGCGCAGGCGCCGATGAAGCCCCCGACCGGGTGGAAACGCCCAGCCGACGGCGTCCGACGTGCAAGTTCACTCGTCCGGACCCGGCCCTGCGCCCCGAACCCCGGCCGGGTCGGACGGGCAGCGGCGGCTCAGCCCGGTTCGGTGACGTCCGCGACCCTCGCGCCCAGCACCCGCACCAGGTCGTCACCGTCGACGCCGACCGCCACCCCGTGCGCACCCCCGCCGATCGACGCCGGTCGGCCCGGCACCGACGCATCGGCGATCACCGGCCAGGTGCGCGTCGAGCCGAACGGTGTGATGGTGCCGCGCTCGTACCCGGTGGCCTCCCGCGCGGTGGCGGCGTCCGGCATCGACAACCGGGTGACGCCGAGCAGCGCCCGCAGCTTGGGCCAGGAGATGGTCCGGTCGCCGGGCACCAGGACCAGCACGTAGTCGTCGGCGCCACGGCGCACCACGAGCGTCTTGACGATGCCGCTCGGGTCGATCCCACGCAGCGCGGCCGCCTCGGCCAACGAGGAGACCGGACCGTGCCGGGTCACCGTGAACTGCAGGCCTGCGGCGGTGAGGGCCGCGAGCGCCCGTTGCTCGCCCTCGGTCGGCTGCGCGGTACCGGTCGGCGGGGCGTCCATGGCCGCCATGGTAGGCACGGCCCCCGGGCGCCCGATCGGTCGCCGCCGCGGCCCCCGACGAATCCAGGTGGCGCGGCGCTGGACAATGGCACCCGTGCCCGAGTCCACCCGCCCCGTCCGCCGCAGCGGACGCCGTGGCCCCCGGCCGGACAAGGCACGCCGCAGCCCCGGCCCCGACCCCGCCCGGTTGGCCCGGGCCGCCGCCGCGCGGACCGCCGTCGTGCTGCCGCCGATCACCTACCCCGAGCAGCTGCCGGTCAGCGCCCGGCGGGCGGAGATCTCGGCGGCGATCGCGAACCACCAGGTGGTCGTCGTCTCCGGGGAGACCGGGTCGGGCAAGACGACCCAGCTGCCCAAGATCGCCCTGGAGCTCGGGCGCGGGCGCACCGGACAGATCGGGCACACCCAGCCGCGGCGCATCGCGGCCCGATCGGTCGCCGAGCGCGTCGCCTCCGAGCTCGGCACGCCGCTGGGCGAGGCCGTCGGCTACCAGGTGCGGTTCACCGACACCTCCTCGGACTCCACGCTCGTGCGGGTGATGACCGACGGCATCCTGCTCGCCCAGATCCAGCGGGATCCCCAGCTGCTGGCCTACGACACGATCATCGTCGACGAGGCCCATGAGCGGTCGCTCAACATCGACTTCCTGCTCGGCTACCTCACCAACCTGCTGCCGCGCCGCCCGGATCTCAAGCTGATCATCACCTCGGCCACCATCGACTCGGCGCGGTTCGCCGAGCACTTCGGGCACACCGGCGCCGACGGGGTGCGCGTCCCGGCGCCCGTCGTCGAGGTGACCGGCCGCACCTAC